>CAZKIC010000024.1:0-7765 GCA_964552785.1 uncultured archaeon | reverse complement strand
TTCATGAATCCGTAACGATCAATTTTGAACTCCATAACCAGTCACCTCTTTTTGTGTGTTGATATTTGTTCTAACTTCTTCTTTTTCTAATGATGTAAGGAATGAAACCTGATACTATCCATTCCCACCTCAAATCATCTGTGTCTTTGAACGGTTCAACAATGTCGTAGTTCAGGCCACTGACCTCTACATTTTTTAGTTCATCAGCATCCAATATCTTTTTCCCGTTGTCTCCAATAACTGCAAAAGATTGAACTATCTTTCCGTTTTTGATTGCATAATACACTGATGTCAGTATGTAATCTTCTTTCTTTCTGTATTCTTCCTTTAATTTGTCCGCAACCTCTTTTAACATCCTGAACTCATCACCCTTGAAATCGTTTTGCAACACGAGCGGATTTACAACATTCTTTCCGTTTGCAATAAAAGGGTATAACATAAACAAGTGGTCTGCAACATTATCATGGAATGATTGTAAATACTCCTGACCATTTTTTAGCATACCTACATAAGCCAAACCTAATGACAGACCTTTCAATGCTTTAAGAACCCTTGTTGAATTTGGCTTGACAAGGTAACAGATATCTCCTTTTTTGTCACAATCCTGACAATCGCCCGGAAATCCTTTGTATTTTTCATCATTATTCTGTCTGCATTGCCTTAAACCATCTTTGAGAAAGTAAAGTGTTGCAAGACCATCTACAGGATAACTCGCCTCCATGTCAATAATCTCCTTGTAAACACGAAGTATCTGCGGAGTCAAATCCCTCTCTCCATTGAATTCTACAGACGGCGATTTTCCGGTATCCAACACTTCTATTTCTTCTTCATTAGAAGGTCTCAAATCCGGATGCGTGCTCTCTATGACCAGTTGCATTCTGTCTCGAAGTGCTTTATCTATACCAAATGTACCTCCATACTCTCCGTTTCCTTCGTTGAGTGTTGCCATAGCAAGAACATACTTAACATTATCTCCAACATCTTTACCTATTCTGTATTTTTTGCCTTTGAACTCAATTATTCCGTCTCCTAGTCCTAAAAACTGATTCTGGGAAACTTCCGGAGCTCTGTTTAGCTCATCAATACCATAAAACCCTACATCTACGGCTTCTGTTACAAGCTTTATGTCAGCCTCCTTTATGTCAAGTTTTTTGAATAGTTCATTGTATAAATCAATCTCAGAATGCGCTCTTGTAGATATCGCATTTCCTCCATTAGAACCGCCGAAAAAATAACGCTCAATATCATACATCGCCTGACTTTTTCCTTCTCCCGCCTCTCCTGTTAGAAGTATGTTTGTCCCGCTCAATATTCCGGCTATAAGTAAATCTTTAACAGTGAAATTCATTCCAATCTCAGTTGAATTTCTGTATGTAGGGAATGACAGATCCTTATAAGATATATTTCTTTTATTTTGTCCTGAATTTTGTCCTGACATTATTAATCACCCAAAAGTAGTTAATTTTGTTACTCATATTATAGTCTTCAACATTTATAAACTTTTCGGTGTTTTACTATATATAAGTAATTACACATACAGATTAATCAAAATAAATCAGCATCGAGAACAAACAAATTTTATTGTCTTTTTTCTCTTATCTCTTTCAACCCTAAACTCAACATCCAGAAACTTCCTTATCGTATATATGTTAGTTTCTGTGTGCCTGCTTATCCTTTCAACATCCAGAATTAGTGGTTTTCCGCTTCTGCTAACTAAAAGAGAGATAAAAGGCAAAATCTGGTCTGTCATGTGTTCGTCCAGCAGGAAGTCATTTTCGAGAAAACTGTTAACTCTTTCAGCAAGTCTTTTCCCTATTTCTTCAGAACTTAACCCTCTCTCGCCAAGAATGTCCGCCCCGTAATTTCCGTTTGTTGTCTTAACAACTGCTGTAGCCACAACTCCTGCAGAATCTGTTCTGTCGTAACTCGTATCGACTTTAAACTCAACCTCTGTTTTAATGTTGTTTCTGAAGCTTTCCTCTATCCTTTCCACCACTCGTGCTCTCTCCAATTCCTTGGAGGAATGAACAAAAAGTTCAACTTCCCTTACCTTTCCTTTTATGAAATCATGATTTTCCATTTCAAAACCATTAAACAGGAATTTTGCCTTCCCATTTCCTTTTGGGTAAAATCCTCTTTTGATAACTTCATAGTTTGCATCATACCCCAAAAACTTGAGATTTTCAAGAAAAACACCACTAAAATAGTCAGAAGAAGGACTCCATTTTACATCCGTGCCTCCAATTATCTCTAATGCGACCTTTTCTTTTATTCCGCAAAGAGCAAGAGTTACTGTCTGCAGGAATAAAGTTATAGAGCCGGCAGTTTCCAAGTCGATGCTTGCTTCTCTTGCGCCCTTGAACTCTCCGGGAATAAACTCCACTCTTTCTGAACCAAGAGAAACACCAGAAGTAGAAGCAGAGAAAACATCCCCTAGAAACTCGATAGATTTAAGATGCTGATTCTTTAATCCCGGTTTCGGTCTTCCTTTCCTTATATCCCCGACAACCACACCTTTTCCGAGAACACAAGACAAACCAACAGCAGTCCTGACTATCTGCCCTCCGCCTTCGTGAAAAGAGCCGTCGATCTTTATTGTGCTTTTCATGAATCTATATGGGTTTTGATATTATTTAAACATAAAAAGAATAGAGTTCATGACTAAAATAATTGGCGCCATCTTAAACCGCTTTGAATCTTTTCTGTAGAATCAAATCATCTTTCTGATCTTAAAGAACACCAATAGAATCAAGACGCCGCCAAACATTATAAGAATGCTGAACCAGAAACCAAGAGGATGATCAAGCAAAGGCATGTATTTGAAATTCATCCCGTAAATACTTGAAACCAAAGTAGGAAAAACAAGCAATGAAGCCAACACAGTCAGAGTTTTCATAGTTTCATTCATTCTGTTTGAAGCCAACGACAAATAAACATCTAACGAAGAAGTAATACGATCCCTTAAAATATCCTCTATTTCTATCAACTGGTCAATCTCATTCTTGAGATCTTCAAAATCATTAAGCAAATCTACAGTAACAGGCAAATGCTTCTTCAGTATCAAAGAAAGAACATCCCTGTTTGAAGCCAAAGCTTTCCTGAAATAAATCATAGTTTCTTTCATACTTAAGAATATCTCCAAGTCAATATTAGCTACTTTGAATATCTCCTCCTCTAATCTGTCTGTGTCCTTCTCAAGACTATCAAATATGCCTGAAAAATTCCGCAATGAATAATAGATAATATCCCTGAGAATGCTTAAAGGCTGGAACTCTTGATTCTTTTTTAACCTCAGGATATTAAAAACTGCTTTAACAGAAGAAACTTTATCTATATGCACTGATATGACATAATTATCCTTAAAGAAAAAACCTAATGTCGTTGTGGAAGTATATTCAGGAGTTGTGTAAGGAACTTTAATAATTATTAAATTATAGTTATACTCTTTATTTATCTCTATTCTGGGTTTCTCATCAGGATCAAGACATATTTTTATCTCTTCTACAGGTATGTTTGAAATCTTGCTTATCTTTAACAACTCAACATCAGAAGGATTGAATATATCTATCCACACATTTAAATCCCTGACTTTGGACAAATAAGTAATCTTTTTGTTTTTGGACCTTATCCTGTTTAACAAAGAATCATAAGAAATGTTTTTGAATAATTTAGTCTTCTTGTCAAAATGATTAATCTTAATCATAAAACCACAAGTATAATAAGCTTCTAATTATATATATAACTTTAGTGAGTTTATGAAGAAAATCTTGGTCGGTGGAGTATTCAACATCTTACATCCCGGGCATCTTCATTTTCTTAAAAAAGCTAAATCTTACGGAGATTATCTGGTGGTTGTTTTAGCCAATGACAAAATTACAAAAAAAACAAAAAATTTTGCCATACCGCAGGAAAACAGGCTGGAGGTAATAAAATCTCTGAGATTTGTTGATGATGCCGTAATAGGGGATGAAAACACACCTTCAAAATCCGTAATGAGTTTGGATCCTGACATTATAGTCCTTGGTCACGATCAAAAACTCCCTTTCTCTGAAAAAGAACTGAAAGATATAGAAAAAAAGCTCAACAAAAAAATAGAAATTATAAAACTTGAAGAAAAAGATCATCTCAAAAAGAAATTTTGCAAAACAACAGACATCATAAGATATATCCAGAAATTAGGGAAAGAACAATAAGACCACTATATTTTTTAAAATTAATCCTCTATCATATTATTAACAAATGGCTGGGGTAGGATAGTCTGGTTAGTCTGGGAGATTGTGGCTCTCCTGACCCGAGTTCAAACAACGCCTTTTTACAAAACCCGTGGGAAAAAGTGCTGTCTTCACTTCGTTCGACACCACACGCCTTTTTACCAATTACGCAACTGAAGTTGCTAGACCTCGAATTACTTCGTAATTCAAGAAGCCGTGGGAAAAGAGCTATATGATAACACCTTTTTGATGTGTTTATTGCACGTTTACCGAGGTTATGAATCATATTCGAAAGAACTAAAAGATCCTTTCTTTTCCCGCGGTTTTGAACTCTCACTAGAGTTCGGAAGCCTTGAACTCCGTGAAAGGAGTTTTCTTTTTTAAAGAAAAGGCGCTGGAACAAATCTCGGCCCCGGCCCTAATCATAACAGATTGTATAATATAATATACCCTCGTTACTTTATATTTCCAACACCAAAATTGGTTCTGTAAGTATCTTTTTTATGAAGAAAGAAAGGCGTCAGGGGATTAGTCTGTCAGGATCTCTTGGAGTTAAAGATGCCTCGCGAATGTTGTCCAATCCAAGGATTTTCTCGGTAATCCTTTCCAGTCCTATGGCAAATCCTCCGTGAGGTGGCATCCCGTATTTAAAGAATCTTAAATGATCAAAGCTTTCAGGATCTATACCTTTATCCTTTATATTCTGAACTCTTTCCTCGTATCTGTGTTCTCTCTGTCCTCCGGAAGTTATCTCCAAACCTTTGAAAAGCAAATCAAAGCTTTCAGAAAGCCCTGTTTTCTTATAATCCGGAGATTTCATAATATAGAAAGGCTTTTTCTCAAAAGGAAATTTAGTTATAAACACAAAATCGCTTTTATGCTCTTTAAGAACATACTCACATATCTTTCTCTCGCCTTCAGGAGTCAAATCATTCTTCTCAATATCAACATTCATACTCTTAAGAATTTCATTGGCTTCAGATAATGTCATTCTCGGTATTTTTTTTGGCAATTCTATGTTCGTTTGAAATTTATCAAGAACGTCCTTCTGCTCTTCCTTTATTCTTTTTATAAGATACTGAATTATAGCTTCCTCGGCATCCATAACCTCATCCATATTATCCGTAACCAGTTCAACATCATAAGAAACATACTCACAGAGATGCCTTGTTGTGTGATGCGGTTCAGCTCTGTAAACAAAACCAATCTCAAAGACCTTGTCTATTCCCGACAGCAAAACAGACTCTTTGGATAACTGGGGGCTCTGTGCCAGAAATGCCTCTTTATTAAAATACATTATAGGAAAATATTCTGTTCCTCCTTCTGTCGCCGCCCCTGTAATTCTTGAACTGAATATCCTTTCATAGCCTTCCTTGTTCATAAACTCGTTCAGGTATTTGACAAGGGAACTCTGAAATCTGAAAACAGCCATTGAAGTATCTCTTCTCATATCCAGGAATCTCCAGTCAATTCTCTTGTCCAGTCCTGTATCTATCTTGTCTGTAAGTTCTATTGGCAAAGGCGTCTGTGCTTCGCTAATTACCTCTACTTCTTCAGGCTTCAACTCTATTCCGTTGGGGGCTTTGTCGTTCTTGGCAACCACGCCTTTTACAGAAACATAACTCTCTCTATTAACTTTCTTAAGGGTCTCAAAATATTCGTCAGGGGTTTCTCCTTTCTTAGCAGTAACCTGAACAACACCGTATTTGTCAGCTATGTTCACAAAAATCAGTTTGCCTATATCCCTTCTGTCTCTTAAAAAACCTCTCAATTCAACTTTCTCTCCTGCTTTCAGATCTTTAGAATACACTCTTTTCATAAAACCACATCCGCAAAAACAAAACAATAACACTACACATTTAGCAAAAATGTCCATGTAGCAAACCATGAGATTATTAAAGGCCAGTAAACATGCGAGAAGGCCCATCCCTTCTGATCAATACTCATAACCCTGACAAGAACCTTCTTAACAATTGAAGAAAAAAGCAAAGCAATAACAACAGACAAAACTTTAGTTGTTGTGCTGCTGTCGAGTTTAAAGTAAAAAGAAACAAATCCTAAAAGAAAACCTAAAAATAAAGATATTAAAACTGCATGTATATTCTTATCTTTTAAAGTTTCTATGGATGCTTTCTTTATCCTTCTGACCTTCCTTCTCATAAACAATTTTTGTTGAGTTAGTTTTATATTTGTTGACTTTCTCTAAAACATAAACACACCAAACCAATAACTTTATATAACTTTATTCTAAACATAAAATATGCAGGTGATTTCTATGGAAGTAGACATTCAGGAGTTAGCAGAAATGGTGAAAGAGTTATCAGAAGACAGAAAGATTCCTAGAAATGTCCGGGCAACTATAGCATCTGCCTACGAGTCTTTAACAGACGAAAAACAAAACATAAAGACCAGATTAAGCACCGCAATATCACTATTGGATGAAGCATCATCAGACCAGAACATACCCTCTTTCATGAGAACAGAAGTCTGGAACCTTGTAACGATGCTTGAATCTGTTATGAACAATTTGTAACAACCCGCTTAGTTCGTTCTGCATTAAATTGATTAATTAAAACACAGTCATATTTTGTCAAAAACACGTATTCAACTCGTAGATACTGTGATATATTATCCCGGATTATGAATAAAATTAAGTATAATCTCTTTATTCCTTACTTCCGGATGAAACAAAACCCCGTAAATCTCCTTGTTTTTGTGCTTTATCGCCTGCACACATCTCTTTGAACTGGCAAGAACCTCAAATTCTTCAGAAGGTTCAACAGAGAAATTATGAAGTTCGTATGCCTCAAACTCGCCTTCAAAAAGTGTGTTCTTTTTTAATGTCCTGATCCTTTCAGGTCCTATTTCCCTGCATTCTTTCAATTTTGAGCCAAAAACAACCCCTATAACCTGAAACCCTGCACAAATGCCAAGAACAGGTTTACCTGTTTCCAGAAGCCACTCAAACTTATTGAGGTTTTCCATATATCTTACATCGCCGAGAGGACTTCCCGAAATAATAACACGATCATAGTCCTCCGTTTCCTGGCCGGACAACTCAGAATAATGCCTGACATCAACATTCCCTGATCTCCGGGCAATCTTAACCAAAGGATCCACAAACTCGCATTCCCACAAAGAATCTTTCTCAGGAGTCATGTCCACAATAAGTACATCCATAAAACCACAGAAATGCTCAGAATAAAAAGAAATTGTTCTTAAAATAATAAAATATTTAATCTATAAAATTATTTTACAATATCTATATAAGTTTTTTCTAAGTTAAAAACGATATATATTCCACCATTATTAGCATTATTAACCTCAATTAAAGGATAAAATGTAATCTCTTTAATTAAGGGGGTGTCGATATTAACTTCAATTTCTTCTTTTGAAAGTATATATCTTAAAGGAAAATTAAATTTTTTTATTAAAGATTCATCTATATCAGATAAAAAGGCAAAAGATTCATAAGGATATTTTTCAAATACTCTCTTGACTACAAGCAATGCATCTCTATCCCTGTTGTTTATTCCAAGATAATGGGTATATTC
>CAZKIC010000023.1:0-7770 GCA_964552785.1 uncultured archaeon | reverse complement strand
GGAGGTAAGAATATGTCTGTGGAAGATAAAGAGAATAAGGTTTTAAAAGAGGAAGAAGGAGACCTTGAATTTTACGAAGACCCTTCAGAAAATAATGATAAACTTTCAGCTTCTTGATTATGGTGTATTGATTTGAGAAAGACCGCTCTGAGAACAAAAAAACCACACAAATCCAGATTTTTTGATCTTAAAAAGAAATACACAAAATTTAAAAGAAATCTTTCTCCTTTTCAAAGGAAATTGTTAGATATCCTTTTTTTTGTTTATTCTTTTTTACTCCTCGGTTTTATATTCCAATTGGTTTTAAGGTCTGGACTTCAGTTATACTGGCTTAAACTGGCTGTTGCGAATTCTGTATCTTTTTTGTTTAATCTTGCAGGTATAGAGTCTGCAACCAGAGAAACTTTTATCATCATACAAAATACAGGATGGAAAGTAGAGATTATTAGAGATTGCACCGGATGGAAATCTTTTTTTGCTTTGTTCGCTCTTATATTAATAACTCCGAAAAAATCTTTAAGAGAGAAATCATTAGGGATCTTAGTAGCAATTCCGTTTGTTTTTGTTATTACTGTGTTAAGGGTTTTTACATCGATGCTTTATGGGCTTGAGTTAGGGATAGAAAAATTTCAATATTTTCATGATATTTTGTGGCAGTTTGCCTTAATAATTGTGCTTCTGGGTTACTGGTATGCGTGGTTGAAATATTTTGAAAATAAAACTAAGTCACTTTATAGTTGTAAAAAATGAAACATTTTAAAATCTTTCTGTTTCTATATATTTTATGAACGATGAAAAGAAAGCAAAATACTCTCCAGGTCTTTTTTTTGAGTGTATTTTGTACAATTTAAAAGAGATGAAAGATTGTTTTGAATCCGGTTATTCTCCAGAACGTATTAGAGAGTGCTATGAAAATACATTTGATGTTGCAAAGGAGATTGAGGAGAATGAAGGTGTTTCAGATTATGTTGATGAGCTTAACAAAGTTTATTTTCTGATGGTTCTAAACCACTTGCTTAAGGACAGGTATGGTATAATTAAGGGGTTTAATGTTGATAGTTATTTGTTTGGCGATGCAATATCAGAGATTGACGATGATTCTTGTTCTTATAGTTCTGATGAGACGGAAAACAGAAACGTTTTTGAAGATTTTGAAAAAGAGGTATACACTCTTTTGTTAAGCAGTGATCTGGATAAGTATGGGTTGCCTTTGGAATTATTTCTTGATGTTTTTACAGGATTTCATGTAGACAGCAACAATTCTCTTGAAGAGGGCTTTGAGAAGGATTGTGGTGATTCTTGTATTGAATATGTTGATCCTTTTGATGGCATACATTTGAATTAGAATATGTTTAGAAGAACATCATCCATATTCCGCCGATAAGAATAATCAAACCAACGAACAGACCTAGGTTTCCCATTCCTTCTGGCTGATATTCATCTCCAGGAAATAAAAATGAGAGCCAAAATCCGAACATGAATAAAAGCAACCCGATAACTCTTCTTTTTAACAATTCAAATGAAAAATCGCTGAATAAGAAGTAAGATCCAATAAATAAGGCTGCAAGGGCTCCGAAAAGGTACAGATTTGACTTTTGTCCTTCTATTCCCCCCTTTTTCTGTATCAAGTATAATATATATATTCCGATTGCAAACAAGATTATTCCTAACAGCATAAGATCGCCATTTTCGCAATAATAATATATATGATGAGTGCAATATATAAATGTAGGTGTTTTTATGGTTTTTGCAAAAACAAGACTTGCAATATTGGAGTATCTTTTTGAACCTGACAAGGATTTTTCTTTAAACTATTCCGGGCCGCATCCGGAAAAATTGTATACATTCTTGTTTAATATAATTAAAAATGTTATTAATATTCCAGAAACCCATATACACGAGTCGGCTTATTCTTGGGAAGTTAAAGGCGATGCTGAGAAATTTAATGTTAGATGGAGAGGAGTGAAAGATTTTGATATTTATTCTTATTTAAGGGTTGATGTTGTTTTGAAAGGATACACTCAAGGAGGAAAGGGATACGCTTCAATAAAAATAAAGCCAAGATTTATAACTGAATACCCTCAAGACAACATATTCCAACAGTCTATTCTTTATGAAGTTATCAGGAGAATGTGGGATACTGCATTTTATTCAAAGAAGAGAGAAGCGTGGAAAATAGAGAGCAGGGCCGTGATTGCGGAGTTTACTGACAGGATAAAGAAATTTATGTCTGAATTAAGGCATAGTTAAAGGGATTCTATGGGAACCGGAAATATATATATCAAGGAGGATCTACCCTCAATGACGGATTTTATACCTTTAGAATTTAAGGTTGTAAATCCTTTTGGGAAGTTGAGGTCTTCAATAGAGGGTATTGTAAAGGGAGTTCTGGAGATACCTTCTGCCAAGTTTTGGGAGAAAGTTATAAAATGGGACACAACAGACGGTTCTTTTATGGGTGAGTGGCAGGCATGGAAGGATGCAGACAGCTGGACCAAGATGAAGATTAAGATTGTTGCGTATGGCAGTCAGGATCTAAAGACAAAGCAAGGAAGCGTATATATTAAATTCTTTGGCTGGGTTGAAACCAAATTTGAGTATTCTAATGAGGTGCAAAAGAGTTTGTGGTGGATGTATAAGTTCATTTTTTACGACAGACGTTTGAGGAATTTCTGGGAACAATCCAGAGAGGATTATTTTGAGATCGAAGAAAAAATAAAGAAATTAATGGGCACTTCAAAGGTTAATCCTCATAAGGCTTAGATAAGCTTCTGTTCTATTCTTCTTAACATATCTAATATCTGGTTGTTTTGTATTCTTAAGTTTTTTATCTCTAATAATGCGTCTTCTATTCTTTGTAGTTCTACAGAGGTGTTTTCAAATCTTGAATGCTCGTAGTGAGGGGCCTCTTGGCCTCTTGGCCTCTGAACAAATGTGGAATCGGATAAAGGTTCGTCAGGATTTTGTATTGTCTGATTATTTAGGGGTGTATTCATGTTATTTATTTGATGGTCTGTTTGTGTGTATTTCTGAGGTTGATTATTTTGTGTCTGCAACGGTTCTTGGTTATGAATCTGTTCCTGTATGTGCGGAGGTATATCTGGAGTGTTTGAGGTTAATGTTTCTATATCGTTCATTCTCATAGGGCTGTTTGCTATTTGCTGTTCGTTTATCAATTTATCATTACTTCCTTGACTGTATCGTCCGAAATTTTGTGTTTGTGTGTCTTGATGTGTATTTTGGATATTTTGGTTTGCCTGGTGTGTTAGCAGAGAATGAGGAATATGGTCGTTTTCTTCTGGTTTCATCTGCATCATTTTCTTTAATTTGTTGAAAACCTCTATAAAAATCACCAATTAAGTTTATATGTAACCGATGTTAATAATATAGTATATATAGAGGTTTATATATTTAAGGTTATGATTATGTTTGGTCTGTTCACAAAATCAAAGACAAAAGAACGTTCTGGTCATGATGGAAATAATAAGAAAGATGGGGTTATAGAAGTCAGGCCAGATCAGGCTCATGTTGATTATAAGAAACAGTGGGATTCTAATAACAGACCGATAGGCTATATAATAGGAGTCACACCAGGGTTTGCGCAATTCGCTCAGGGAGATCAAAAATTAGTAGAAAGCGGACTGGCAAGAAAGGTAATGAAAGGCGCTCGTTTAGGTTTTGATTTTGTTGAGATTGATTTTGAGGCTTTGGGAGAGATAAATGAGCATAAATTAAAGTATCTAATAGATGATGTTAAAAGGGCGCAGGGTGTTGAGATTGGTATACATGGCCCGGTAACTGACAGGATTGCTCTTGATCTGGGTGTTGCGACAGGCCCTGTCTGGGAACTTAATCACAGAAATTTACAAAGGACAATGTATACTGCTGCTGATGTCTGCAAGGGGAAATTTATTATTTTCCACACTTCCCGTACAGGCCGGCCTAATATCAGCCATGTAATAGGAGGAGATTATTATCAGGGCTCAAGAGGACCCCAATTTTCTTTTACCGGAGAAACTTTAGGCAGATGGATAATGAAAGTTGACAGGGAAGCAGGAAACGGCGGATACAAAGATCCTTGTTATGATGTGTATCATGGAATTGGTTCGAGGAAATACAGAAAGGACAGCAAACACGGGGATAGTTTTTCTCTTAAAGACTGGTTTATGGCCAAGAACATAAAAGTTATGTTTAGTGCTATGGGTGTTCCTGCTGATGTAAATGTGGTAGATTTCTTTGAACGCTTTACAGACAGACCCGAATATAAGAATATGCTCGGTGACATAGACCCGAATATAAGATATTCTTACAATAAAGTTCTGGATACTATAAAGAAACTAAAAAAGTCTATTGAAAGAAGAGCAAAAGACGAGATAATAAAAGAGTATAAGCGTGAACAGGGTAATCTTCGTATTAATATTAACAATATAGAAGCCAAGGCCCGGGAAGAGGGCAGAGAACTTAATGATTTTGAAAATGCAACAATTAAGAAAATTGAAGAAGATATCAAAGCTATTGACAAGAATATAGAATACTATGAAAAAGAAGATATACCTATTTCAGAAAAATTATTTGAGGCGTGCAATAAAATAGACAGCAATTACGAGGATTTGTATAGGTTATACAGAGATTTAACAGGAAGAGATTTTGAGAAGGTTTACGACTATTGGTCCAATAACGGTTCTGAGGCTGAAGAGCATGTATCTTATCACGTTACTGCCAAATATATGTATATGACCAAGGATCCTTTATGGCTTGAAATTGTAGGCGATATAGATCCTGATGATATTATAGATGCTGCTGATGCAGGAGTCGAGAAACTGGACAATGGCAAAGAAGTTTCTCTGGCAATAAATAATTTTATTGCCGCTGTTTGCGCCAAGTATATACAAGGACATTTATTCGCTAAAGGAAGCTGGTCTATGGGCACACTTCCGGAGTATGAGAGATGGGTAAGAAGGGATTTTTCTCCAGATGAAGTGGAGCAGAAAATAAGAACAGAAGGAGTTTTTTCTGTATATGAATACGCGAAACACCACAAGATAATACTTCTTGCAGAGACTGAACAGCCAGAGCCAGGACAGGAAGGAAGGCTGAGACTTATGCATGCAGATGATCATATTACTCTGGTAAAGTGGTCCGACAATCCTTTAGGCTACCCAGAGCCTCCAGGTGTTTTTGCATACAATATGGATTTTGAGCATCTTACAACGAACTTAATAGATCCTATACAAGATGCGCAAAAAATTAAACCAGGGGACGGAAAATATATTAAAATGCTTCACGTTAATGCTCCAAGACCTTATGTCGGCGCCCACGCCCCTATATATATGTTCTCTCAAGACATGGAGATTATTTATGAGTGGATGTTGATTTTGAGACAAAAAGGTTTAAAGAACGCTTATATAATATGGGAGATGGGTTCTTACGGACCCCAGCAGAGCGCTTCGGCATTCAGAAGACTGGTAGAATATCTTAAGAAAGATACTCCTATAAATGAGCTTCCAGCAGACTTTTTCGGAATAGACGATTCTTTTATTGCGCAGCAAAGAGTTGCTGTCCATGAACATACATTCGATCCTCTGGATTCTATGCTTAATTTCTCTTCGGAGAAGCACACTTTCTTAAAGAAGCAGGCTCTTGAGAAAAACAAATTAGGCGACTGGATAAAGGAGGAGTTGAGGTAATCTTTTAATATTTTGGGTATAATTTGTCTTATGCCGAACAAATGCGTATCTTGCGGAAAGATTCATGACGATGATGCGGATTATTTGTTAAAGGGCTGTGATGAATGCGGAGGGAGGTTCTTTCTTTCAGTTTCGTATAGTGCTTTGAAGAATAATGAAATAGATGTCGATATAAAAACAGATGAAGTCAAGGAAATAGAGAAAGACGTGAGGGAGATTTTAAGGGGTAAGGGTAAAGACATTAAAGATACGGATGTTATTGTTCTTGATTTTGAAACTATAAGAATATCGAAACCAGGTGTTTATCATATTGATCTGGTTAATTTATTTAATTCAAGACCTATTATTGTTAAGATCGGGGACGGAAAATACGAGATTGATCTTAGTGACCTGAAAAGAAATAATAATGATAGAACTAGAAACATATAGGAGGGTAAAAATGTCAAGAACAAACATAAATGAGGTAGTATATAGTCGAGTTGCCAAAGAACTAACACCAGAAGAGATAGCAGAATTTTTAGAAGAAGTCAAGGGAATGCCGAAAAGTGCTCTTTTAGAAAAACACAAAGAAGGGAAATTAGATTTATATGAGTGTTATGTCAAGGTATTGAAAGTTATAGATGTAACAGGGCATAGCAATATTATTAGAGGAAGTTATTTTGAACCAGGATCAGCAGGATTGACATTTTCGGAAAGAGTTCCATTAAGGGGTGTAAGATCTTGCTACTGGTAATTGTTTTATTGTTAAAATAAAACTCCTTTTGCTTTTAATTTTCTTTTGAATATTTCTTTTATATTATCCAGGTTTTCTTTTGTGTCTGCTTCAAATCTTAATGTTAAGGCAGGTTCTGTGTTTGATGCTCTTACAAGACCCCATCCGTAGGGAAAGTTTACTCTTGCACCATCTACATCCAGAACCTCGTATTCTTTTTTAAAATCCTCAATCAGTTCTTCTACAATTCTGAATTTGTCTTTTTCTTCAACTTTAATTCTTATTTCAGGAGTTGTCAGGTATTTCGGAAATTCTTCAACCATCTCGGAAAGTTTTTTTGTGGAATCAGATAGTATTTTGATTAGTCGTATCATAGTGTATAGCGCATCATCATAACCATTTTCTCTGTAAAAGTAATGTCCTGAAAGTTCTCCAGCTATAGGTGCATTCAGTTCTTTGAATTTTGTTTCTATATTTGTTCTTCCTACTTTGTATATTATTGGTTTTCCTCCTTTTTCTTCTATGAAGTCAATCAGTGATTTTGAGGCCTTTACTTCTGTGACTATATATGGTTTTTGCTTCAAGAACTCTGTGGATAATATACCCAGCATCACATCTCCATTTACATAATTCCCTTTTTCATCTATGAAAACAACTCTATCCGCGTCTCCATCCAAAGCAACACCAAGATCTGCTTTCTCTTTTAAAACCTTTTCTCTTAGAATTTTTGTGTTTTCCTGCTTTAATGGATCGGGGTGGTGATTAGGAAAGTTGCCATCAGGGTCTCTGAATATTACTTTGTTTTCTATTCCCAGTTTGTTCAATATCTGTTCAGCTAAGATTCCTCCAACACCATTTCCAGCATCTACTATGACTTTTAGTCTTTTTCTGATTCTTATGCCTTTTATATTGTTGTTTATGTACTCGTTGTCGGTGTTTATTTCTTCGTATTTTGCATCTTTGTTTTTGAGTTCTTTTTTGATTGCTTCTGTATTTAGTCTTGTTGTCACTCGACCTATTTCTTTTATTTCTTCAGGAAATAAATTCCTTTTACCTCTGTACAGTTTTAGGCCGTTGTACTCTTTAGGGTTATGGGATGCGGAGATTGCTATTGAGAAATCCGAATCCAGGAGATTATGAGAGAAATACATTTGAGGTGTAGGGGTTATACCTATTGATATCACATTGATTCCTTCTTCCAGGAATGATTTTTTTAATGATTCAAATAAAGAAGGTGAGGAGAGTCTGCAATCTCTTGTTATCAAAACTTTTTTTGGTTTGTATATATCCGATATTGCTTTTCCTATTAAGTATGTTGTTTTCTCATCTAATTCAGAAGGATAAATACCTCTTATATCATAAGCTTTGAAT
>CAZKIC010000022.1:0-8152 GCA_964552785.1 uncultured archaeon | reverse complement strand
ATATATGTCCCAGTTTCTTTTAGATGTCAACTGAGTTGTTTTTGTATATAGTTTTATGAGTTCATGCAAGGGAAGCATCTCATAATATTTCTGCTCCCTGTAAATATTCTCATCTGCCAAAGAGTTTACTCTATAAGAAACACCTAAAGTTAGCTTTCCTCCACAAACAGGGCATAAGCCATTCAGTTTTTTTGTCTCTTCGGGAGAAGAAGAAAAATTACAATTCCTGTGGCCGTCATAATGGTATATACCATAAGAGGGACTAACTTCTATTGTTGATTTTATATGTTTGTCTCTTATTCTCCTTAATACCTCCCCATAAGAGATTTCTTCCAGCTCAATTATTGTTGCTTCTCTTCCGAGTCTCCAAGGCCAGAAAGAATGAGAGTCTGAAAAAGAAACAAAAGCCTTGTCTTTAAGGAACCTTATTTTGGAGTTCATTGGAGGATCAGAACTTAAACCAGTTTCTATCGCATTAATGTGTTTTGTTTGGGCTCCAAAACATTCCTCTATAGAATCAAACCCAGATTTTGAACCGAATAAACCAAACCAAGGCGTCCATACATGTGCAGGTATAATTTCTATTTCTTTAGAGATATTTTTCAAGTCGTAGACCAGGTCTTCACAAGAATAAGATCCAAAAGTCGGTCTTCCGTCTGAATCAAGTTTTCCTTTTTTTGAGAACATCTCTGTTATTTGCTCCGTTGTTTCTAAAGAAGGCGATAAAATAATATTATGAACTTTTCTGAGTTTGTTGTCTTTAGAGAATATGTTCGAGACTTCTGTCTGAAAAATAAATTTCTGTCCATTATATGTGTATATTCCGTCTTCCTGTTCCTTTAAGTTTTCTTTTAATTCCTTAAACCATAAAGGGTGGGTAAAATCTCCTGTTCCGAGAATGTCTATGCCTTTTACTCTCGCCCACTTTGAAAGATTTTTAAGATCTATATTCTTGGAACAAGCCATACTATATCTAGAATGTATATGCAAATCTAAGATTAAATCTCTCATAGAGCAAATAGATAAAAGCAATTTTTTATTTGTAACTAACTATATCTGTAAAGAACTAAGATTGCGAGATCTCTTTAGGATCTCTTGTTCCTATAACACTGATCTTTCCGCGAACGTCATAATAATAGCGGTATTTTAGCTCTATATTGACGTCTCTTTCTTCTATTGGTTTTTGGTTAAGGTTTACATTGAAATCCTCGCAAACCACTGTTAATCTCACGTCCTTGCCTCTATTCAGGTAAAGAATCTGCTTTCCTTCATCAATCTTGCAGTATGTCCCATTTACATATATCTCAAATGCATTTAATTTCTCGAATGTTTCCGGGGCAGGATTGAATATCTCATCACAATCAGTTAAAGTTGCTGTTCCTGTTCCTGTGTTCTTTATTGTTAAGTCCAAAGCCAGATTATTGTCTGCTATCACAGGATTTTTGGAATTAATAATAATCTTCAAAGGAGAATTGCTCTCCTGGACATCTATTTTCTCAGATTTAGGACGCTTTCTGAAAAACTCGTTTTCGGAATAGAAAGTTATTTTTGCATTTGTAACGGTTTTATAATCATAACAGACTCTCACATACGGATTGAAATCGAATTTTTGATTATACGGTAAACCTTGAGGCGGTCTTATCTTCCACATTATTGTTCTTTTATCGTATTTTGATCCTATGGGGGGTTCCATATACTCTATATATAAGGGTATTGAGCTTGGATAGCTCCTTGTCTTCTTTTCGTGATGGATTACAGAGAAATGCTGGTCGAGAACCTCAAAATCTAAAAATAAATCAACACCATCTCCACCTAAACCAAAAAAGCTCTCTAAATCGGTTATTCTTAAATTTACGCCATTGTAGTTTAAATTTAAGGCCAGATCAGATCTGTCTAAAATATCTCCTAAAGATTCTTTTCCCAAAAAGAAGTTCTCCAATCTCTTAAAGCTGAAATCACCTTCTAGGTTAACATTTTCATCTCCCACCTGGAATGAGAATGCTCCTGAGAATGCTCCTTTGCTTATTTTTCCACTTCCGTCTGCTCCGAAAACATCCAGAACTTTCCACTCGTCCTGAGATGATGTATCTATCCCATAAAGATAAACTATCAGATTTCTCGCATACACGGATCCTTTATTTGTTAAATCTAATGTAAGCATAAAATTCTGCTTGTCAGAAATCTCATCAGGAAAAGAAGTTAAACTTGCTTCTAAACCGTTCGATCCTTGAACTCCCTGGACGCCTGAAGTAGAGGTACAGCCACTTGAGACTATTATTAAACCCAATATTAAAAGAAAAAGAAGAGGCCTCATAAATACCTCCACCTTAATAATAAGTCGAGTCTTCAACTTTCACTGTTTGTGTTTTTGTTATATAATAGTCATAGTACATCTCTAAGTTTATGTGGTACTGCCTTGAAGGATCGCTTAGATCTATATTATCTATACCACAATTAACTCTTCCTTGTCCATTCCTTAGTTTAACGATATTCTTGTTACATGAAGAAGTGTAGTCTGCTCCATCTATTATTAGTCTTATTAATACCGTATCTTGATCCTCTATACCTACATCAGGACCTAAAGCGCAGTTTCCGTCTGCTGTTGGAAACCCGTTACCGACATTATTTATTATGAATGGCAATGTAAGTCTTGATGCCCTTCCTCCAGAGCCTAAATTTATGTTCAGTGTTCCGCCAACAGACACCGCGTTTCCTGTTCCTCTAACAGTTACTACATTTCCATTCGGCCTGACTAATTGAGCCTGAATTGGACCTCTTGAATTAATTGTTGATTGTTCTGCTGTATTTGAAACGACTCTTGCTTCGTTTCTCGACTGGAAAACAATTACAGAGTCACTGCTTGTAAAGTAAGGATAGCATAATCTCGCGTAGAATGTGTGTTCTTGAGATTTTCCTAATCCTTCTGGAACATCTCCTATATATTCTATATCTCCATAAGCCTCAAAATATTCATTAGGCAAGAAATCTTGAGATTGTAAAATAACCCCTCCTCTTGTTGCAGGAGCGATATCCCCGTATGCCCTCCATGTGTTTTGGAAGTCAGGACCATAAATCCATAAAATAGAATCTCCAGGCATTGTCTTTGAGCCTGCGTTTCTTACCAACAACTCAACATAAGCGCTTTCTCCCTCGTATATGAAATTAGGATTTATTGAAAATGTTTCTATTACAGCTCCGTTTCCGCTTCCTCCAGATCTTCCGGTACAACCTGACAAAATTACCACAGACACCAAAAATAAAACAAATAGATGTTTATTCATTTAACCACCAAATACGTATAGTTAATATTTGTTGTTAGTTATTTATATAATTTTTATATAGATATCTTACGGGTCATATATCTGGGAATTGTTGGCCCGTTTTATGAAAAATACAATACCTATAAAAAACGAGACCATTAACACAAAAAATAATATATATAGAGGTGTTTCTGACCTTGGTCTCTTCTTTTGTGTTTTATTTGCTTCTTCTTTGTTGAAATCAGATGACTCTTCTTCAGAACCTTTAATATTGCTTCCTTCATTATAATTGTAAATTTCAGAGGTTTCGCGAGAATCTACATTATCAAAAATGTCCTTACTGTATGAGCTCTTTTTTTCCTCTATAAGAGCGCAATCAGGATCTTCCACTGTTGCGCAATCAACATCGCAAATACCATCTTCCTCTCTCACACATTCGTTATCTTTTCCGGCAAAAACACAATCTGATTCGCAATTAAAGTCATCTTCTCCTAGATATGGCTCGCAAAGTCCGTTTCCACAGCTGTCATTTATATATCTCTCTATTTCATTCAACTCTTCTTCTGAGCAAAAATCATAATTCCTTTCAAAACAATAAGAGTTGCACTCTTTATCGTCCTTACAAAGGAAATCCTCTATATTTACCTGCTTTATTGTCTTGTCTTTATTCTCTAAACTCATTGTTTCCATACCTTTATAGTATGGAACTTTGACTATTGTGTTTATGCAGTCCAGTTCTATAATCTCTGCACTGTCCGTGTAATCTACAAATGTTATAAAACTTACAGGTATGTTGAAATCCAGTAATTTTCCTGTTTTTGAATCAATAATTATTGAATAATTGCTTTCATCATATTCGTAATCTGCCCAACCCTCTTTTACAATCATATCATGGATTATTACAGTATTGTTTTTGCATATTGTCGCATCTACACCCAAAAACTGGGACGCGAAAGATATCTTTAAGGTTAACAAAAAAACCACAAACAAAATATATCTTATTCTCATAAAACCACTATGCTGTTTGTTTATTATTACAGTTAAAATCTTTCATACATATGTATTTACTTACTTTCCATAGACTGAGTTTATAATCATAATCAACACCTTTTTCCATGCTGTTGAATGTTGCTGTTCCTGTCAATATCTGTTCCACCGCCTTTTCAGAAAAGAAAAGATCAAGATCTGAATCGGGCTTTTCCGGTGTTACCTCTTTTATTATTGGTTCTAGTGTGTCCGGATTCTGGGTTATGTGAAATATCTTTTTAGGTTCAACATCAGAAAGTTTATCTTTAAGGAATAGTCCTATGTTGTAATCATCAGGAAGGCCTTTAGGATATATTGTACTCATGAAACCTTCTATATCACCAGAAGTTATATCATCAATTGTTTTTGGAACTGCAGATGAAACTTTTATCAGTCTCGGTCCGAACAAACCGCAAACATCCTTATTTTCTTCGCATGAAACTTTTGTGTTTTGTTGTTTTTCTTGCAAGGTGGTTGGTTGGTTTTTAAGTGTATTGTCGGAAGCACAAGACAAGTATCTGGACAAAACGTTTCTTATATGGTTTGTTGCAAAATACCCGTATTCTTCCTGGTTTGGACAATAAGACATAAAGAATTTCTTTTTTTGTTCATCTACGAAAGTACAATCCTCTTTATTAGGGCCATTGCATGTTCCAGCAGCAACCCAGCACTGAGTGGATAATGTGTTTACATCTATGTGATATAGGCCGAAAGCGTGGCCAAGTTCATGGAGAAATGTTTCTTTATAATCATTCTGATTTTCATACCTTTTTAATATTATATATTTTCCACCAATATAATCTGTCTCGCCTAAGGTATCGGGCTCTATAGAAACACATTTTGAATCCTTATAGCATATTCCTATGAACTTGCCAACATCAAATGCTATACCCCTCCTGAAAACACAATCACTTATTAATTTCTTGCAACCTTGTAAATTCCCGTTTCTTAAAAAAGGATTATCGTCAACAGAAATAATAGATGGATCGCAATCATCTATACCGCAGTCCATTGCCAGGAATTCAAAATTATTTGCTGCTTCTCTACAATCATCAAAGATATTGCTTGACTTGAAAGAATTCTCGTAATCCTTCACTTCTTTGCTAAAATCTTCAAAACTTGGATATCCGATAGGTATAAACACAAACAACTCGTCATTTATATTCTCATTTACACATTTGGCTCCGTCAGAAACATATCCCTTAGGACAGCAAAGTTTGTTGTTATTGTTTGGATTTATGGATTCTGCGCAGTTTTCAGACAAGCAGTCAAGGTCGTCATTACAAGGATAATTTTCAGGTATATATACTAAACAGCCGATATCTTTAAGAAAACCTACACTTTCTTTGTCACAGCATACTTTCACCCCTTGAAGATCTAAAGAATCTACACATTTTCCTTCTTCAAAACAATCCTTGTCTTCCCTGCAAAAATAATTTTCTTCAAGTTTTGTGTTTTCATCAACACAAATATTTTCTGGATAATCAAACGCAGAGTATGTGTGGTATTTTGTTCCTTCCGGACAGCACATCTTCTCTTTTTCCAAGAAAGTTGAGGCAAATTCAGAGCAGACTAACCCATCGCCGCAATCTTTATCACTCAAACACAATTCATAAAGACTTAATTCCTTTTCAGTGTAACAATAAGGCCCGTATTTGTCTCCAAGTGTCCACCCCACAAATTTCTCCCCTGTATCCATCTTTTCTGGACAGCAAAGTTTTACATCCTTATATTTGGTGTCCTTTAAAGATGTTGATACGCAATTCCCGCTCTTGCAGTCGTTATCTTCCATACAAATCTGGTAATTGTCCAAAGACAACTTGCTTTTCTCCACACAATCCGTATTTTTTATACTCCACCATTTTGTTGCTTTATTCCAACGCGTGTACATAACAAACCAGTAATCTTTTCCATCATCAGGACAACAACCTTTTCTTGTAGGATTTAAACTATAATTGTCAGTACATTTCTCGTCTTCGCTGCAGGTGTATCTTCCGCATCTTACTCCTTCGGTCTGCGATCCTTGAGATGTGGCCTGGTTGTTATCAACAGAATTATCTGGTAACGAAACTCCTTCATCAGTATTTTCATCAACACCCGGCTCATTCTTTCCGCTCTCTTCAATATCATTAGACATACATTCAGGATTGCCGTTGTTGTCTCTTGCTGAAACAGAATCTTTGAAACAGCATATCTCTTTAGACGGATTGTCTTCCGCCTCTAAACATTTTCCCTGTTCGCATTTGTTGTTGTCATCGCAATAATTGCTCTCTGGGCATATTCCAAAGTTAAAGCAATTGTTTCCGTATGCTCTTTCTCTATATAAATTGCAGTCTTCTGTGTATTCGCAATTATCTTCAATACACACGTCTTGTTTGTTTGTGTATCTCTGATCAAAAACATGACATTCCTTTAATGTTAAATATCTCCTGCACTGTTTCTCACATTCTTTCTTTGTCAAAACAAGAAGCTCTTTATCTGTTAATGTTGTTTTGTCTCCGCCTTTTCCCTGCTCGTTTATCCAGTTCTGCACACCTTCTTCAGGGGTGCAGGCATTATTATAATAAATGCAATTCTCTTCTTTTGGTTTTGACGGGGGTATTTCTGGATTTTGTTCTTTGTTTTTCTCTCTATCTTCTTCCTTGGGCTTACACTCTTCTTTATTCAAACCAATAATACTGTAAAAGGCGCATTTTGTTTTTTTGCCTTTTTCAGAAAGAAGATCTTTTGAAGAGTCGTATGTTTTTCCGAATTTTGCTTTTGTTATATATACACCACCGAGTGTTGTTGTTAGTATGAAAAGAGTTATAATAACAACTTTAACACCGATCACAAAACCCTTTCTATTCATTTAATCACGCAGAACCTTGTATATTTACGGGTATATTCAGTATGTTGTCTATATCTGGAGTTCCTGGAGCCTCTACTTTGTTGTTCTGATAAACAGTATTTATTTTTATTTTCTTGTTTTCTGTTTTCTTATAATTATATTCTCCACTCAATATAAATCTTATTGGCTCGAGCAATTGGACATTAACTGCTTCAAACTCGCATTGTATTGAAAATTTTTCTTTTCCTCTTACCTTTATACCTTTTACTTTATCCTTACAGTTGTCATTTTCTGTTAACCCGACAGACGAACTTATTTTTAAAGAATCCATCGTAACTTCTCCGTCATCGTGATTTATTATCTTCACTTCAGACAGCCATTTCTTTCCGGACATAATTGGCTGCTCTTCCAATGGAGTGAAGTATATTGATACAGGACCGTAAGTAGCGAGATTGTTTCCTCTCAATTTCAAGTCTTTATTGGTATAATCTCTTTGGATCTTTTCTGTCGGATTCACAAAATAGACATAAGCTTGGGTTTCGGCAAATGCCTTATACTGATAAGTGAATTTCAAATTACATCCGGGATTTTCATAACCTCCAAGTTTTATTGACTTTAAAGTCCATATTAAATTCAATGATTCCTCGGGCTTCAGTTTAATTTCTATATCTTCAGATTTACTTGCAGGATATGCCTGAAAATTAACTATCTTGAAGACTCCGTCACAATAATCCGAAAGAATCGCTCGCCCTAATTTATCCTTATCTTCGTTGTTATTCAACTTTATAGAAACCTCGTTTTGACCTATATTTGTTATGTATGTGTTAATAACTATGCTTTGTCCTTCCATTATAACTGTTGAAGGGCTTATCTCGGTCTTGATATCAAGAACTTTTTTGAGTTCAACTTTTGTTGTTCCTCCACCAATGGTACAACCAGAAATTGTCACAATTAAGACCAGGAATAAAGAGTAATAGAGTTTATTCATAAATATTATTAAGTTTAGTTACTATATATAATTTATATAATGTTATAG
>CAZKIC010000021.1:0-8406 GCA_964552785.1 uncultured archaeon | reverse complement strand
AGGTAATAGACTTGTTTACTTCAAATCCAATAGACGGATACAATGTATCTTTCTACAACTCAACCTCGCTTTTGGGAATAAACAAGACAAACTCTTCAGGATGGGCCACCTACACTTTTACAGACAATAGCATCGGTTTAGAAAATATAACCTGTAATATTTCCTCCCAATCCAATATATATTATAATTCCTCAAATGAAAATTCATCAATATCTGAATTAGACACTTTAGACATAACCCCTCCAGAGTATACATCACCAGGATCTAATACCACAATAATAAATAAAACAGATTCTGTTTTGATATACACTTTATGGAGCGATGATTATTCTCTTTCAGAAGCATGGCTGGAATCTAATGAAACAGGATCAATGAAGAATAATTCATTAACATCCTCTGTTAAACTTTTAGGAACACAGAACTGGTCAAATTTTACCGTACAAATACCCGGAAATTCAAAAGTCGGTATAGTTGAATGGAGAATATGGGCAAATGACTCATATTCAAACATAAACTCAACATCCATTCAAGAGACATTAACAGTATACAGTCTGGCAAATCTGTCCGCTTCATCATTTACTCAAAACCCTGTAGAACAAAATCATAACACAACTTATAGATGTAGAGTATCTGATTATTATGATGATAATCCTATAGAGAATTATCCTGTAAGATTTTACAATAATGCAACCGGTTACATGGGAACCAATTATACTGATTCAAGCGGATGGGCGAATTGGAAGTTTAGCATGTCTCAAAACGCAACATATGAACTTACATGTAATATAACTTCCAATGTCTCTTTATACTATTACGCGTCTTCTGATAATAACAATACCGATGTATTGGTTGTAACACCTCCTTTTGTGGATATCTATCCTCCTGTGTTATACAATAATTCATTATACGGGATCAATGACACCATATTATGGGATGGAGAATCCTTATTGGCATTTGCAAGATGGAATGAAACAGTAAATGGCTCATTCATAAGATATAATTACAACAAAAATACTATTTTAGTTCAAACAAATTATACTCCTCCTTTCCCTACAAATAATTGGACTAATTACACTCTAACGATAAATAACTCATGGTATAGAGGAGAACATAAATTACAGATATTTGCTTATGATAACGAATCTAATCTGAACAATACTCTCCAAAATCTAAGTTTTGAGGTTTGGGGCAGATCAAACATAACATGGGACGGTCCGTATGGAAATGTTCAAAGAGGAAACATCCTTATAAGATGTAATGTCTCAGATTATGATAATTTTGATGTGCTTGAGAATCATCCAGTATATTTCTCAAATTCATCTCAGATCATAGGTTCAAACACCACAGATCCTTCAGGAGTAGCGATATTTAATTACACAGATATACTTCCTGTCGGGTCTGAAGAATTCAAATGTCATTTGAAAAATGATGTGTATGTTAAAAGTCCATATAATATAAGCACTACGGCAGAGAGTGGTTTTGCCAGTACAGTACTTGCAGCTAAGAAATTCGTAGTTGAATATGATAGTATTCTAAAAAATATTTCCTTTAATGCTAGGAAGTCATCTTCAGTGATAGAAGACATGAAAATAGAAATAAGAAAGGATAACAATGGAATGCCTTCTTCAGAAATAATTGATTCTATATCATTACCTTCTTCGGAATTTTCAACGACCATACAAATGGTAAATGCATCATTCCATTTGTATCTTAATGCATCAACACCTTATTGGATTGTTTTCTCAACATATGATGCAAATCCATACTATTTGGAGAAGGACGGAACACTCTCTTCAAATCCTTACTCAATGAAATACTCCTCTGGAGCTTGGGCTAATGAAACAACTGAGTTTATAGTAGATGTTTATGCTGTTGTGCCATACTATATTGCTTCTAAGAACAATGAATCTAGAACAACACTAAATGTTTTCGGAATATCTAGAATTAATGTTTCTTTGAGCAAAGATACTGTTTTGAAAAACGATCCTGTTTCCATATCCTGTTTTGTGTTTGATGCTCAAACAAATAAAAGTATAGATAACTATCCAATTAGCATACAATCCAACGGAATGGAAATATATAATAATGTTTCTGTAAGTGGTTGGTTGAATTATACATATTATCCATCATCGAAAGGAACAGAAATTATATCTTGTAATATAACCGATAACAGTGCTTTGTATTATTATGCCTATAGCAATTCTTCGCAAACACTAGATATTGTAGATTCAGGACATATAAACATAACTGTAAACAACAAAACTAATAAACTGATGGAAGGAACCAATTTGACTATATATAATTCATCAGGATATGTTGTAGCAAATATCTTATTTAATGCATCTCAACATTATTATGATACTAATCTCGAACTCTATAAAAACTATACTTTCATTTTCGACATCCCTGTTTTCGGAAATGCAACATTAAAAATTTACGACTTGAATATTACGGGTGATTTAGAGATATATCCTTACGCAATAGAGAATTATACTTCGATGCCTCCAAATGTTGCAAATTTGACAACATTAATAGCTTTGAACGACACAACGTTTAGCTATTCTAAGGCGCAACTTAAACTTCCTTTGAATGGATTTAATGTGAGTGTTATTGCCCACTGCGTTGAATGGAATTTCTCAACTTCCGAATGTTATAATTGGGAAGTTAACTCCACAGATGATTACGATTTCATAAATACAAGCACCCATATAATATTTAATGTTACATCTTTTGACACATTTGGTGGTGGATGGAAGACACCATTGCCAAACATTACAGAAATAAGAGTTTATGATGTTACGAACGAGGCAGATACTCACAGCGGAGGCACTTTAATAAACTCAGGATTGAATACATCTTTCAGGCTGAACATAAGCACATGGAGATTATACAGAGTTGAAATAAATATCAGGAATGATGGTGATGCTGTATGGACTCCAACATCATCTGATATAATGAACCATACTTCTTTGGATCCTTCATGGAAAATAAATGAAACTTCCGATATCTGGTATACTGACGGTCTGCAGGAAAAAACCGGAGGAACATTCTCTAACGGAATTGTTTCTTGGGATCTCTCTTCAGGAGGAACTTATGATAAAGGAGAATCATTTACAGCATATTATGTTGTGAATATTTCTGCAACAGAGAATAAAGAATATAGCTTATACTTTATCGTAAATGATACAGACACAAACTCAGGAAGTTATGATTACGACACATTAAACATAACAAAGATAGGAAGATTAGAACTCACCTTTAATACACCGCCACAAGGAACAGTAACTAATGTTCTTCAAAACAGAACTTTCTTGGCAAATGTTACCGCTAAATGTGTTGATGGAGAATGTGGTTATGTGAATTTAACCTTAAGATATAATTCTTCAGGAAATGAACCAGATACAATAATACCAGAGTTATCAGGAAATCCGTTCTATGTCAACACAACCAACAATGTTGCATGTTCCTCATATCTATACAATAATTCTATATGCAATATGATATGGTATGTAAATGCAACAGGAACTACAGACACAACATGGTCTTTAGATGTTTTAGGAAACTCAACAACCCACAATTTCAACAATAATTCATTAAATTCAGAAGTCAGGATAGCTTCACCGTTGTTGATTTCTGTGGGATTCTCAGAGGTATCATTTGATATTGTAGATGTTGGAGAAATAGCTAACGCAACCAATAATACAGACTATTATTACAATATTACCGTCAACAAAGAGTCTATTAAAGCAGACTATATGTGGATAAAAGGAACAAATCTTACAGGTCCAGGATCTTATGAGATACCAATCACTAGTATAAATTGGAGCAAGGTTTTGTATCCAAATCCATCACAATTGACCCCAATTACCGAAGAATATCACTTATTAGCACAAGATATCGCTCCCGGAACAAACATAACTACATTTTATTGGATGGACGTACCTTACGGTATTACTATAGGAGATTATTCAGGAACAATAACATTTATGGCAAATTCAACAGTGTGAGGTGTATATATGAAATAATCATGTATTAAGCATGAGTCATGTTTGGAGCTTTTCCAAAAAGGCCGCGGCAAGTCATCTTCTGGATGATCTCTTTCCCTGTCGCCGCGGCCACTATAATTATCAAGAAGATCAAGAGGCGATTTATGGTTTTAAGGAAAAGATATAAAAATATATTAACATATCTATATGTTATGGAAGGAAGGATAGCGGTAGCGCTGATATGCTTACTTAGTTTGTTGTCTCCTGTTTTTTCTGAAGAGATTATGCTGAATAATTTCTCTTCTCAGGATAAATACAACGCTTCTTTAAGCGGGTTATTTGTTGAGCTTGGCGACACTATCGATGGAGGCTATTCCGGATACATTAATTGGACCTCAGAAGGATATAACTCTACAGGTGCTTTGAACTTCTTTGATGATTACGACTACGGAGCGTATTACAAGATGTATAACTCGTCTGGTTTCGGTCTGCCGATATTCACAGATGATTTTCTGTCCGAATGGAACCTAAGTTTCTGGTACAAGGATTTTTCTGATGACGCGGGGTATTTAGAAGTGACATTGCGTTATGGAACTGGTTGCTCCTCAAGAGATCGCATAACCCCCGAAGACGGTATAAGCAAAACCCATCCTAATGAGACAATACCGGTGGATGGATTATGGCACCATTATAATGTTAGATTAAAGGATATTTATTACGGAACTGATGTTAAATGTACAGGACAGACAGAGTTGGACGAGATATACTTTACTATAAATTCATATACAACAAACATAACAATAGACGAAATAAAATTAATCAAGAAAACCGTTCCGGAGATAAGAATACACCATCCGCTAAATAATTCTATACAAAAAGAGAATTATATAGATATAAATTATACCACTGCTAATTCTGATTATGTGTGGTATTCTCTTGATGGAGGAATGAATACATCATTATCGGGAAACACAACCCTTTTTAATATTACCGGAGGACACCACACATTAGAGTTATGGGCAAATAACAGCGATGGATTAATAACCAAGGACAAAGTTTATTTTGATATAGATTCAAGCCCTCCTTTAATAAAATTAATCTCTCCAAACAATAAAACATATCGCAAGACTTTAAATCTCTCTTTTATATTAACCGATTATCTTGAGTATAATAATACAATAGAGAGTAATGGTTCATTTTGCAATTATACATTAAATGGAATCACAACAGATCTGGGTTGGGTATCGCAAAACGCAACAATCAATAAACAATTAACACTTCAAGAGGGAACAAACTATTTGATTATTTATTGTTCAGACATTGCAGGAAATTATAATTCTTCTGAGATTTATTTCACTTTAGATACAAGAAGAATATTGAATTTGTCTTCAATACCTTCCGGAGTTTCAATAAAAATAAACAATCAATCCTACAATGAAGGAGACATATTAAAATCGGAAAAAGGAACATTGATACTAGTAGAGACTTCAACACCCTATAGGACATACACAGACGAGTTTTTATTGGAAGACGATATCAATTTATCTATAGATTACAGAAATCTGTCTGTATCTCAATTCAATCTAAACACCCCCGGACTCTACAACAATCAAACAATATACATTTTTGAGGATAATGAAAATTTAGGGGATGATTTCTCTTTCGGATTCACAAGTTACACTCCAGGAGTGAAAGATGTATTAGGTTTACACATACAGAACACTTACGACATATATGTCGGAGGTTGCACAGATATTATGGAATTTAAAGGAACTTTAGAATTGAATTCATCTCAAGGTTTAGTATATTTAGGAAAAAATACTGTATGCAGCACAATATCTGACATAGTTGCTAATAAATTAATATCTGTGGATACACAACTCTTTAATCCCGGAAAATATTACATCCAGGAAGCTGTAATAAACGGGTCCTTAACCTCTTCCGATCTTTCAGAGCTTAGCATATGGAATCTGAAGATAAATAACGGTTATCTTTATCTAGGAGATTACTTTACAGGAAAAATAAACAGAAACTTTCCGTCAAACAGAACATGGTTCAAAGCATGGAACAAATCTTATGGTTTGGATTTTAAATGGGAAATAACATCAAAAAACGCTAGTTGTGTCAACTGCTATCTTGGAGAAATGAGCCATAATAATATAACACAATCAATAGTATTAAACATGGATAACAATGGTTATGAACAAACATTAGTGTTTCCCGAGATAATAACAGACGGGTCTATATTATTGTATAATGAAGGCAACACAGATTCAATTTCATTTATATCAGATATAAATGCTGAATCATTATTCATTGAGGACTTTAACTCTTATTATGCAGATACAACAGACATCTATTTTAATACAAAAAACACTAATTTCAACAGCACCATACTAGAAGGGATATTTAACAAGACCTTTGAAAATACATATTATAAGGATAATATTTATTGGAATCTAACAAAAGGAACAATCTCTATAAGAAATGTTGATGATGATGTGATGTTCTATAATGATCAAGCTCAAAGAATTTATACATTAACTGATTCAGGATTATTATCTTTTGAAGGGGCTTATGGTTCATCAAATGGTTGCTGGTTTAATTCTCTGGCTCCCGGTTCTTTTTGGATATCATTATTTCCGAACAATTCAAGTATAAGCTGTAATGAGATAAATAACGACTTCTGGTTTGCTAGTGACGGCATAAATATAGTCAATGTAAGCTATAATATTAGTTATGATTTGAATAGCACAAATGTTACTTTGTATGCTGAAACAACCTATAACTCAAGCTCTTTAGAAATAAGATTGAACAATAATTCTTTATTTGAATATTCAGAAGAATACGATATGTTATATAATGGAAATAAATGGGAAATAACCTTGGAAGACATAAACACAACATTTCTGAATGTGTGGTTTATTGCAACCCAAAATGATGGAGTCCAAGGAGAGATATTACAAAAAGAATTTCTTGTTGATCATAATCCACCGGGAATGCACATTAACACTAATGATGTTTTCACAAATACGGGAATTTGGAATTACTCATTAAACATATCCGATGATCTTTCATCTGAGTTAAATTGTTTCCTTAATATTTCGGGAACAAGATATTCAGAGATTAAACATTTGGTTCCTCAATCAAATCTCATACACACCATAAATATATCTTCATTGCCGGACGGTATTTATAATTCAACATTCGTATGTGAGGACGAAGCAGAGAACATAAATGAAACAGATATATTTACAATAAATATTGACAGAATAAAACCACCTTTTATCCTCATAGATATATCAAACCTAATAAACAACACTTATCTTGCATCAGAGTATCCTTTAATAGAATTTGATAACTCTAACGAATATCCGGATTATATGTCATTCTCTTGTAATAATGTTGAATGGTCTTCTTGGATAGATTTCAACAAAACATATGATCTTTTCAGTGTGTTAAAAGGAGAGGGTTGCGATTCAACACAAGGTTTGAGATACGTCTATGCAAGAACTATGGACAAAGCAGGAAATATACAAGATACATTAAATTTCCGTTCTTTCACTTTGGACAATGAAGGTCCGGATATAAGCATAAGTCTATCAGACAATAAGCTTGAAGAAGGAGATTCTTTGAGTATATCTATACAGGTTAATGATTCTACAGGAATAAACGATGCAACAATAAAAGGGTGGATAGAGGACTGGACGGGGTCGAAGAAAAAGGATTTGGATTTAATAGAGCAGGGTTCATATTTCAAAGACACAATAAGCCTTAAGAATTTTGCTGTTGGAGAATACAAGGTTTATGTTGAGATAGAAGATGTTTTAGGTACAAAAAACACCGCTTTCAAGGAATTTAATATAATGGCAAGTACCGATAATTCCGGTAATACAGGGGGTTCCGGAGGAGGAATAGCGAAAGATGATGAAAAAGACAAAGACGATAATAAAAATGATAAGGAGATAAAAAACAACGACAACCCCACAGAAGAAAAACAAGGCGATAATATACGTCTAAACATATCTAATACAAACCTTAATACAACAATAGAATATCTTTCAGGAATAGAATACATAAAAACTAACAAAAAAGAGATAAAAATAGAGTTTAAGAACACCTACGGGGATTTGAATGATGTTTATTTTGTGGTGGAAGGTTATAATGGCTCTGTAATTATAGAACCTTCTCATCTTGATGAATTTAAAGAAGGGGAGAAAAGAAAACTAACCCTGAAATTCGAGGATATTGGTTTCAATACAATATATCTCTTAGCTAAAGGTAAAAATAACAAGGGAATAGAGGTTAATTTAAAGAAGACATTGAAAGTCTCGGAAAAAGATAAAGCAACAGGTAAGTTCTTAGATGTTATAACATCAAGAACTTCAATCTATTTTTTCATACTTTTGTTGCTTTTAAT
>CAZKIC010000020.1:0-8867 GCA_964552785.1 uncultured archaeon | reverse complement strand
TTGGTTAAACCACCGAATGTTGTGAAGAAACTACGAAAGAGCCCGGGGAAAATAAAAAGATTAACTGAGTATTTCATTAATACCCAGAAGGTCGCAGATATGAACATAATAATCAAACCAATAACTTTTGAGACGTTCCATAAAAGCCAAACATTTCGTATAGAACATGGACTTATGGTAAATGATTCACTTATTGTTGCCAGTATGTATGAAGAAGGCATTCCCTTGCTGGCAACCAACGATAGGCTGTTTAAAAAGGTTGAAGGAATATCTGTATTTAGTCCAAGAGATGTATCTCTATGAATTTTTTAGTATGTCCAGGTTGGTTTAAATCTTCCTTCTTTCTTGTGGTAAGAAACTCAGAGACGCCCGTGGCAAATATAAAGAGGCCCTGTCCTGCCCGTGGCAGATACCATGAGATGTAAAGAGGGCATTCGGGACATTGAAGAGCACCATTGACCTCAGGACGGAACTCACCCCTGAGCAGTCTAACATATTGAAAAAACTGAATATTTCCCCACCACCAAAGGTATATAAGGCAGAGCCGAGAGCCTAAAAATGTAGTAACACGCCATAATTCTGACAACACTACAACTGCTTGATTTTACATCATATTTCACTGTTTGTTATTCTACAACTGTCGAACTCGGGATTTTGCCTACTTGACAAAAGCCTTTTTAATAGGTGCCCCCTTACAGAACCCTGCTTTTACTGTAAGGCAACAGTCTCTGCTACTTCTTCTTTACTCACTCTTTTTGAAAAGGAAATTATTTCCAAAGCTACAACATTGTTATTCTTATCATAATCTATTACAATGCCTGTTTCTTCAATATATTCACTGTTGCTAATATCTTTTTCAGAAAACCTTATTTCCAATATATCGCCTTCTTTATCATAGCTAATCTTTATCATCACTCCTCCTTTTTAATCGTCTATCAAAAAATGCACTTATAATTAAAAAGTCATCTCCACTTTCCCATCTGCCTATTATTCTAAGGAATTTATCCTCTACTCTACCAATATAATGTATTAGAGACTTATCGAACTTGTCATATTCGATCAAATCTGGTTTTTCAACAACCCTATTTATATCATCTAAACTCAACTTCCTTTGTTTTATTTTAAGGTTAGCATGTTTCGTCAGTTTAATTGTCATTTCCTAATTTCTATTAGAAGTCTATTATCTTCTCAATTTATCATCTCCTTTTTAGCTTCTTCGGACAGTATGTCAAGGTCTAAATGCTCCTTTGTACCCATCTTTATACCTCCAGGTATTTGCTTTATTATAACACGCTTTTGATAGAAATTAGAAACTAAACTCACACTTCTGAAGTGTAAAAAACATATTCCCCTCCATCTTTAATTTGGATTCACACCGAAATACGCTCAGAAAAGTCTGATCCACTAAACAAATCTCCAATAGCAAAAAGCAAGAGCTGACCCCTCTTACAAGACGTATACCTCCTTCAGTAGTTTTATAGAGGATAAGTATACATGACTCCCCAGGGTGGCCTATTTTGAAGTGACCCTTACTGGTACACTTTAGGTGCCCCCTGACAAAAGTAACCAGTGTCATTAATATTTAATTTTTTCAAAATCTCTTTTTGCCTTTGCATAATCATCTGGCACTCCGATGTCTATAAAATAGGAATCAAAAGGCAATCCGTAAAAGGAACATATTTTATAATTTTTTTCAAGAAAATCCTTTTCAAAGGAAAACCTTTCGGTTAATTTCAGAGACAAGAAAAATTTCTTATTTAGCAAATAAACTCCTGCATTAATTAGCCCTTCTTTTCTATATTTCTTTTCCAAAAAAGCAACAACCTTATTGTTTTCATCTATCTCTACGGCTCCATATCTGTGAAAATTTACCATCTTTTTTAAAGCTAAAGATAAAACTGAAGTTCTGCCTTTATGAAATTCAAAGAATTTGCTTAAATTAATATCAAAAAAAGTATCACCATTTAGCATAAGGACATCTTTACTTTCCGTGAAGTTCATAGCCTGTTTTATAGCTCCGCCCGTTCCTAGTGGATTGTCTTCTATACTATATGTTATCTCTATATTGTTATATTTCTCTCCAAAATAGTTTTTTATAATTTCCCATTTATAGCCAACAGCTAAAACAACCCTGTCTATACCCTTTTTTTTTAGATTTAAAAGAAGATATTCAAGAAATGGTTTTCCGTTTATGTCCGCCATAGGTTTAGGAATATCCTTAATCATACTTTTCAACCTTGTCCCAAAGCCACCTGCAAGAATTATTGCTTCATTAATCACCAAAAAGCTCCTTTTCTACAATCTCACATATGATGTGGCCAATCATAATATGAGATTCCTGTATCCTTGGTGTATCTTTTGAAGGAACGTTAATTAAATACTTACAAATATCTTTCATTTTTCCGCCGGTTTCTCCTGTCATTCCCACTGTTATCATTCCAATCTTATTAGCTATCTCAATAGCCTCAATCACATTCTTAGAATTACCTGATGTGGAAATTCCTATCAAAATATCGTCTTCTCTACCCTTAGCTTTTACAAGTCTTGAATACACTTCGTCATAAGAATAATCATTTGCTACTGCCGTTAAATAGGAAGTATTTACATGTAAAGCCTCTGCAAATAAAGGTTCCCTATCAAAATAAAATCTTCCTGATAGCTCAGCAGCAAGATGCTGTGCATCCGCAGCACTTCCACCGTTTCCACAAAACAATACTTTTTTATCATTTTTAAAAGCCAGTACAATCTCTTCTGCTACTTTTAATATAGTCCCTAATAAAGCCTTGTTTTCAATAATTTGTTTCTTTACATTAATCGAGTCATGGATAGTTGAGATAATATTTTTCATTAGATTTCCCCCTTGCAATAGGAAATAGTTACTGAAATTTGAACACTTACTTATTTAGCCGGTAGACTGATAACCTTTACATTAGCTTCTCTTACCTTACCAAGCTGTGTATCTTTGGAATCCAAAATTACATTTCCCATTCTTCACGTAAACTCCTTTGCCAAGCTACTGGATCATTTATAGCGTGAAATATATTCTCAGGTCTGTTCTCCAATAGATTTCTAATTCTTTCTAATTGATTCTTTTTCTTTTTCACAGGAGAAATTGTCACTTCTAATTCTTGGTCAGACAATTCCTCAGGTAAATAAATAGTGATCTTTTCTCCTTTCGGTTTTATTTTGAGTTTTAACATCCGTTTTCCTCCACAAAATCAATTTGTTCTACATATTTCTAATTCTAACTTTCTTAGGAGTGATAACTACAAATTTACCTTGAATATTATTCCAGTTTCTCCTCAAGAACCTTGTTAGAATCTCGGCTATTTTTGAATACTCTACAGATGGATAACGGAGGTATATAACCCCATTAATTTTCTTTCCATAGGCAAATACTAATCTCCCAAAATCTGCATCCTCAGTAAGAAGTACAGCATCCAACTTTATTGCTCTTTCTATAACTTCAAAATCAGTAATTCCTGGAGACTCTTCTACTAATGCCACTACTTCAATTCCTTCATTCCGCAAAGTTTTTATGATTCTATAATCAACATTTTCATCAGCCAGAATTTTAATATTCAACTAATTCCTCTTCTTTAATAAGATCAGCGGAATAAGAAATAGCGGCTAAAATATCCTCTTTTTTCAGAGTTGGATAGGCTTTTAAAAGATCCTCAAAAGACAAGCCATCTCCTAACTTTCTAAGAATGGTTTCCACAGGAATTCTTGTTCCTCTTATAACCGGTTTACCACTTAGGATTTTAGGATCTCTAACAATTTTATCTTTATAGTTCATTTTAGTCTCCCGGAAAAGTTTATACAGATGAAAAATTTAAACCTTCCATGTTTCAAGTCTATACTTGACTAAAAAATTATGACTATACTTGGTGAACTGGATTTTTCTTACTTTCTATTTCTCTCTACAATACCTATCATCAAACCTAACTATATCATCCTCCTCAACATACTCTCCAACCTGAACTTCTATTATTTCTAATGGAACTTTTCCTAGATTAATAAGTCTATGCTTTCTTGTCTTTGGAACATAAATACTTTCGTTTTCATGAATGAAAAACTCTTTTAATTCTCCATTTTCATCTTCTAATATAACTTTTGCAGTCCCCTTTACTACTACCCAATGTTCACTTCTATGATAATGAAGCTGCAAACTTAAAGCTTCCCCTGGCTTAACTGTTATTCTTTTTATCCTGTACCTATCTCCTTTTTCAAGCTCTGTATAACTACCCCATGGGCGATAAACTGTCGTATGAAATTCTGTTAAATGCTTAAATTCCTTTTCTTCTTTTAACTTCTTTACAACTTCTCTAACTTTTTGACCTTCTCCTTTTTTTGCGATTAACAAAACATCATCTGTTTCAACAATCATTAAGTCTTCAATTCCAATAGTAGAAACAACTCTTTTATTACCTAAAATTAAGGAATCTCTTGTATCAATATCAATAACATTGCCTACTTTTACATTTCCATTTTCATCTTTCTCCATTACTTCATAAAAAGCATCCCATGAACCTACATCTGACCAGGTTATGTCAAGTGGTAAAACAACAGCCTTATCCGTTTTTTCCATTACAGCGTAATCTATAGAAATATCTGGCATGGATTCAAAGTTCTCCAAAACTTCTTCAAATGTCTTATTTTCTATTTTTTCGTAAACTTCGGGGGCGTGTTTTTCAAGTTCTTCAAGTATTGTTTTTACACTAAAAGCAAACATTCCACTGTTCCAGTAGTAATTCCCTTTTGCTAAATACTCCTTTGCCGTTTCTAAATCAGGCTTTTCATGAAATTGCCTCACTTTATAAACACTTATACTATCACTAACACTAACACCACCACTTTCTATGTATCCATATCCGGTTTCTGGTTTTGTAGGCCTTACACCAAAAGTTACGATATATCCTTCTTTTGCTATTTCTTCAGCTTTCTTCATATATTCAACAAACTTCTCTATAGGTGAAATGATATGATCGGAAGGAGATATAAATAACACTTCATCTTCATGAACTTTTAGTTTTTCAAGTGCAAACTTTGCAGCCAACGCTATTGCTGGAGCGGTGTTTCTTCCTATAGGTTCGAGGATTAGGTTGAATGGTGAATTGTGAACTGTGAACTGTGAACTGTGAACTGTGAAGAGTGAAGGGAAAAGTTCTGAGAGTTGGTTTTTGATGTGGAATTGGTAGTCTTTATTGGTTATTATGATTAAATCTTCTGGATTAACAGTAAGTAAACTTCTTTCAACAGTTTTTTGAAATAAGGATTTTTTATCACCGATTTTTAAAAACTGCTTAGGGTATTTCTTCCTTGACATTGGAAAAAGTCTTGTACCACTTCCACCCGCAAGAATTACTGCTTTCATTTTATTTCTCCTACAAAATAGGCTTTCGTGTAAGGATGAACATCTTCTCTATCAAGGATATTTTCAGTTGATAACCATAAATATTCTGTATGCTGCAATTTAGGTAAATTTAAATTAGCGACATTAACTAATTTATAGGCAAGTACTACGTAATGGGTTGTAATATCACTTCCAAAGAAACTATCGTCATAGAAATGTTCATAAATCCCCATAAACTTGGCAGAAGAAATTAATATTTCCTTTCCAAGTTCAGAAAACGTTATCCTTTTAAAAGCTTCTGAAATAGTTTCTCCCTTTAAAATTCTACCTCCTGGAACAAACAAAAAATTCCTTGCAGGTCGATTTTTTCTTCTGCCTAATAGAATTTCACCATTCTTATTTTCAACAATTAAATCAATAGAAACCAAAGGTGTATGCTCTACTACGCATTTAAAAGTTTCTTCATCTAACCACTTTTCATTTGCCATCTATAATTACTCCCTCCTTCTTATCACCTTTCAATTACCCATTACATACCACTCATAAAGTTTTTTTATTCCTTCTTCAAGTGAAATCTTATGTCTCCAACCCAAGGAATGGAGTCTTGATACATCTGTAACCTTTCTTGGTGTTCCATCAGGTTTGGAGGTATTAAAATAAATTTCTCCCTTAAATCCAACTATGTCTTTTATAAGATATGCCAGTTCCTTGATAGATATATCTTCACCAGTCCCGATATTGAGGTGAGTATTTCTTATTTCTTTACCTTCCATTACAAAAGAGATAGGTAAACATGAAGTGTTTTTTATATCTGGTAATTCTGGCTTTATAAGTTTTACTATATCCCAAAAGTCGATATTTTCCATCAAGAAAACACAGGCATCAGCCATATCTTCAGACCATAAAAATTCCCTTCTCGGTTTTCCTGTCCCCCAAACTTCTACTTGGGTAACAAGTGACGAGTGACGAGTAATTGACTTTATGCCGTATTTTTCCAGAATTCTCAGAATTTCCTCTTTTGAATTTTTTCCAGTAACACCTTCTATAGGAAGTTTGTTTAGATCTCTTCTTATTTCCTCCCAGTTACCTTCTTCCAATGCCTTGGCTAAATGCATTTTCCTTAAAAGAGCAGGAAGGACATGAGACTTTTCAAGATCAAAATTATCGTTATATCCATAAAGGTTCGTTGGCATTACAGAAATGAAATTTGTCCCATACTGTAGGTTGTAACTTTCACACATCTTTATTCCAGCAATTTTGGCAATGGCATAAGGTTCATTGGTGTACTCCAATTCTCCTGTTAACAGGTATTCTTCCTTTATAGGTTGAGGACAATTTCTTGGATATATACAAGTACTTCCTAAAAAAAGAAGTTTCTTAACTCCATTTAGATAACTCTGATGGATAACGTTATTCTGTATCTGTAAATTTTGATAAATAAATTCTGCTCTATAGATATTGTTAGCGAGAATACCTCCAACTTTTGCAGCAGCAAGAAAGACATATTCAGGTTTTTCTTTTGTAAAAAATTCCTTTACTTGATTTTGATCTGTGAGATCAACTTTGACCCATCTTATATTTTCAGAACCATTAACTTGAGGTTTACGACTATGATAAGTTGAAACTATATTAGAGTAACCCTTCTCTAAGAGCTTTTTAATAATTGCACTTCCAACAAGCCCTGTCCCTCCAGCTACATATATTTTACTATTCTTATTCACTTCTACCTCCTTCATCTAATCTACCTCTTTCATCTAAAGCAACATAACCACTTAGCTACTAAGTTGATTTACTCTACAATCCACAACTCTTAGGCACTTCAAATCCACACTCTTTCAATACAAGTTCCCTATAATTCTTCTTCAAATCTCCTAAGACCATATCCCTTACAAGGTCATCAAGAGTATGCTTAGGTTCCCAGCCAAGTTTCTCCTTTGCTTTTGAGGCGTCACCAACCAATATATCAACTTCTGCAGGTCTAAAATACTTAGGATCAACTTCGATTACTGTTTTTCCAATAAGTTCCTTTGCTTTATTAACAAATGGTTCAATAATATCTATTCCTGCATTTTTAAGTGTTGTTACAAGCTTTTCTTCATCAAGTCCTGAAACAATTCCTTTTTCATCAATTCCTTCACCTTCAAATTCAAGTTTAAGTCCAAGTTCTGCAAAAGTTTTTCTTGCAAATTCTCTAACTTCCGTTGTTTTTCCTGTTGCTAAAACGTAATCATCCGGCTCATCCTGCTGCAGAATAAGCCACATTCCCTCTACGTAATCTTTGGCATGTCCCCAATCCCTTTTGGCATTCAAATTTCCAAGATAAAGCTTTTTATCAAGCCCTAATAGAATTCTAGTTGCTCCTCTTGTTATCTTTCTTGTAACAAAAGTTTCACCTCTTATCGGTGACTCATGATTAAACAAAATACCGTTACAAGCGAACAATCCATAAGCTTCTCTATAGTTAACTGTTATCCAATAGGCATACAGCTTTGCTACTGCATAAGGACTTCTTGGATAAAATGGTGTTTTTTCGTTCTGAGGTATTTCTTGAACTTTACCATAAAGTTCAGATGTAGAAGCTTGATATATTTTTGTTTTATCTTTTAATCCAAGCAATCTAACAGCTTCAAGGATTCTCAGCGTTCCTATTCCGTCCGCATTTGCCGTATATTCTGGTTGTTCAAACGATACTGCAACATGGGATTGAGCAGCTAAATTGTAAATTTCATCAGGTTGAACTTTCTGAATAATTGCCGTTAAGTTTAAACTATCAGTCATGTCGCCGTAATGCAGAAAGAAATTGACATCTTCCTCATGAGGGTCTTTATAAAGATGATCAATCCTTTCCGTATTGAAAAGTGAAGTTCTCCTTTTTATACCATGAACCTCATAGCCCTTGTTGAGTAAAAACTCTGCCAAATAAGCTCCATCCTGTCCTGTAATACCTGTAATAAGTGCTATTTTTTTAGACATTGAATCCCTCCTACTATGAAATATTCTCCTTAAAGAGTTCTTCTATTTTATCCTTAAAAGAATTAAGAACCTTTTGTTTAGAGAAATAATTTATCACATATTCTCTTGCATTTTCGCCATATTCTTTTGCTAATTTGTTATTATTTCTAATTTTTTCTATAAAATTAAATATTTCATAAAAATTATCACCTTCTATAAATAATCCTCCATTAGAGTTTTTTAAAACTTTTGCGACTTCTGATTTTATATTGCCTGTAACCAATGATGGTTTTGCGCTTGCCATCATTCCAAGAAGTTTTGAAGGCATAACAGTATCAATGACATCAGTTTTTTGAAATAAAATGTGCAAATCTGAACTACACAACAAATCCGGCAGTTCTTCATATGGAACCGGTGGATAATATCTTACATTTGGTAAACCATTAATATTAGAAAGAACCCACTCTTTTTTAGCTCCATCTCCTACTATTATGAATTCAATATCATTTTTATCTTTAAAATAATTAGCAACTTTTATAAATGTGTTCCATTCCTGCTT
>CAZKIC010000019.1:0-9011 GCA_964552785.1 uncultured archaeon | reverse complement strand
GAAGACGGCATACGAGTTTTCTGCCTGTCTCGTGGGCTCGGAGATATGTATAAGAAACAGGAATATATGATTGCTAACGAATTCATAAAAACATTAAAAGAAAAAGACCCTGAAATACACAAAGCAATTGAAAACGATATTGAGAGAGAAGAAACCGGGCTGGAATTAATACCTTCTGAAAATTTTATATCTAAAGCTGTTATGGAGGCATTAGGATCCGCACTTAATAACAAGTATTCTGAAGGATATCCCGGAAGAAGGTATTACGGAGGGAACAAATTCATAGACGATGTTGAAACACTGGCAATAGAAAGAGCAAAAAAGCTGTTTAACGCGGAACATGTTAATGTTCAGCCTTATTCCGGAAGTCCGGCAAACATGGAAGTCTATTTCGCATTACTGGAATTCGGAGATAAAGTTCTGGGAATGAATCTCGCTCATGGGGGACATCTAACTCACGGACATAAAATAAATTTCTCCGGAACAGCATACAATTTTGTGCAGTATGGAGTCGATAGAGAAACAGAAAGAATTGATATGGATAATGTCAGAAAAATAGCAGAACTGGAAAAACCAAAATTAATTTTATCGGGGGCTACAGCTTATCCTCGAGAGATAGATTTCAAGGAGTTTCATGAAATAGCAAAAGATGTTGGCGCTATAAGCATGGTTGACATGGCACACATCTCTGGTTTAATAGCAGGAGGAGTTCATCCTTCTCCTTTTCCATTCACGGATGTTGTAACAACCACCACCCATAAAACATTGAGAGGTCCAAGAGGGGCGATGATATTATGCAGGAACGAATATGCTGAAAAAATAGACAAAGCAGTGTTCCCTGGTTTGCAGGGCGGTCCGCACAACCATACACAAGCAGCTAAAGCAGTGGCATTCAAAGAAGCTTTGCAGCCAGAATTCAAAGATTATGCAAAACAAATAGTCAAAAACGCCAAAACCTTGGCTGAAACTTTAATGGACAACGGAATTAAATTGGTTTCAGACGGAACAGACAATCATTTAATGTTATTGAACCTGACAAATTTAGGAATTACCGGAAAACAGGCGGAAGACAAATTAGACCTGGCAGGAATAACAGTAAACAAAAACGCTATACCTTTTGACCCTCGTAAACCCTGGGATCCGTCAGGAATAAGATTGGGAACTCCTGCAATAACCACAAGAGGAATGAAAGAAGAAGAAATGAAAATCATAGGAGAGTTAATATCAAAAGTCCTCCACAATATAAACAACGAATCTGTTATAAAGAATGTAAGGGAAGAAGTAAGGGAACTCTCATCAAGATTCCCTATATATCCGGGACTTAAAGTCTGATATTCAGAGCATAATAACACTTGTGCCTTTATTCTCTCTCATATTTTAAAAACCAATATCTTCCGTAAATCGGGTCTTCCATCTTTGTCCTCTCTTTAATCTTCCATAAATTAAAATCTATCTCGGGGAAAAAAGTGTCGCCTTCAAAATCCCTGTCTATTAATGTTATGTCCAGAACATCAACTATGTCCATGTCGAGTGCCTGTTTGTATATTGACGCCCCCCCTATTATGAAAACCTTCTCTTTTCCCTTGCAATAATCCAGCGCATCTTCTAGAGAATGTCTGACCACAACCCCCTGAAAAGAATATTCTTTATTAGATGTTATTACAATATTCTCCCTATTAGGCAAAGGCTTTATAGGTAAAGATTCGAAAGTTTTTCTGCCCATCAAAACAGGATGTCCTGATGTAACTTCCTTAAATCTCTTAAAATCATCAGAGATATGCCAGGGAATCTTACCTTTATTGCCTATAACCCTGTTTATAGACATTGCCGCAATAACCACTACTTCCATTTTTCTACCTTCCAAAATCATACTGCAATATCAAAACTTATTCTCTTGTGGTGTTTGTAGTCCTTTATTTCTGTGTCTGTGTATTTCCATTCAAATATTGATTTGAAATTCTTAGTTTCTATTCTCGGAAGCTCAAAAGGCTCCCTTTCAATCTGTTCTTTCAATCCGCTAATGTGGTTAGAGTATATGTGCGTGTCCCCTAAAAAACCGACAAGCCTGCCTTCCTCTAAATTAGTTTCCTTTGCAAGAAGGTGCAGCAATAAACCATAACTTGCTATATTAAACGGAAGGCCAAGAGCAACATCAACACTTCTTTGATTCCACATTAAATTAAGTTTTTTTCCAGTAACAACAACTTGGAAACCATAGTGGCATGGCGGAAGAGCCATGTGTTTCAATTTCAAAGGATTCCATGCAGAAACCAACAATCTTCTGTCATTCGGGTTTGTCTTTAAAGTCTCTACAAGATTCTTTAATTGATCAACATACTCTCCTGACGGCTTCTTATCATAACCGTTATAATCCGCATTAAAATACCTCCATTGGAAACCGTATATAGGGCCTAGATCTCTTTCTTCCATCATTCGTTTTTTTGTCTCTTCATCATGGCCGTAAGGAACTTTGTCCGGAGTGCACCACTCATCCCATATATGATTGTTCCTCTCCTGAAGCCATTTTTTATCGGTTATTCCTTTTATGAAAAATTCAAGTTCAGAAGCAACAAGCCTGAAAGGAACAAATTTAGTAGTCAAAAGAGGAAAACCTTTCGACATGTCATGTTCAAACATCACTCCTGCAACAGAAATTGTGTTTATCCCAGTCCTGTTCTCTTTTTCCACACCCTCTTTCAAGATCTTTCGCACTATCTCCTGATACTCCTTCATGCAATCACAAAAAAATATATTAATATATTAACATTGGCGATATTTTTTAAGTTTTTCCACAGTAATATAATAGCAAGTGATTTATATGACTTATAGGGTATTGCTTGAAAGAGAAGATAATAATGAGATTATAGGAGTAACTTTTGAAACCGAGAGAACATACAGAAAATGGAGACAAGAGCCTATAAACACAAGGACAAGAACAACATATGGGGATATTTATAGAGAGGTTAAAACTATAACAAAAATAATAGGAGTGCCAAAGATACCGCAAAAATTTATCGATAAAAACGGAAAAATAGAACACCTCCCGCCAATAATACCAACGACTAAAGACTTAAAACGTTACTTAAACTTTATTAATTAATTTCTACAAATTCTAGATATGATTGATTGGATTTTGTTTTCATTGATTGTGACTTTCTCTGTCGCTGGAGTGCATGTAATAACAAAGAAAGATGTTGGAATAACCCACACAATAGATTTCACAAGAAGCATATACACTTTTGTCTTCTTATTCTCTCTGCCATTCGCATTGACAATTTCTTTTGATATTCCTGTGGCTTACTACGGAGTAATATTTATAGGGTCTTTGTTTAATCTTCTTGCTGTTGTCAATTTATTCAGGGTAATAAAGTATCTTGGGGTCGGTCTTGCAGTTCCTCTGGCAAATATAGAATTAATATTCACTTTGATTCTCGGGATATTGTTGTTCCGAGAAAAACTTTCTTTTATAGGGGTAATGGGTGTAATAACAATATTCATTGGAGCTTACCTGATAGAGATGAACGGGATGCCCTTAAAAAAGAGGATAAAAAAAACATTCTCAGATCCGCTTCATTTATATGTTCTGAGTTCGGCCTTGTTCTATTCTTTGTCTTCTTTAGTTGACCGTTTATTAGTCACGTACATGCCTGAAATAACTTATTTCTCATTACAGCCATTGCAGTACATCGTAATAATACATTTCTTTATTTTCCTGAATTTCTGGATAATCCACATTTTATCATATCTGTTCAATATAAACAACATAAGAAACCGTATAATAAGACTCGTAACACCGGGAAGCGGGAAACTCAAATATCATTTAAAACACATTCTAAGAAACTTTAGAACTGACAAACTGGTTGTTTTTGCAGCTTTATTGATTGTTATATACAGAATATCGCAGATAGTTGCTATCTCCCTGGCTCCTCTTTTGATATATGTAATAGCCATAAAAAGAATGTCGCCACTAGTTTCTGAATTAATCGCCTTTAAGATATTCAAGGAAGACAACAAGACCTTAAAAATAATAAGCACGATTATTATATTAATTGGAGGGTATCTGATAATTTACAGCTTAATGTAGATGGGGGTTTAATGATTAATAAAGAAGTTTTAAAAACAATTTTTGAAATAAACTTTAATATAAAAAAAGACGAATCTTTTCTTGTTGTAACTGACACTCTGTTGGAAGATCTGGGAAAGCAGATCTTTGAATATTCTAAAAAATACACTCCAAAAAACAAATTAATTGTAATGAAGCCATTGGAGCAAAACGGGCAGGAACCTCCGGAAGAGATCGCAAAAGAAATGTTACAATATGATGTCCAGGTGTTAATAACCTCTAAATCACTATCCCATACAAAAGCACGAACCAACGCAAACAAAAAAGGGGCAAGGATCGTGACAATGCCAGGTATAAATGAAGAGATAATTAACCGGTGCATTGCCATAGACTATGAAGAAATGAATATATTAAACAACAAAATAATCTCTGTAATAAAAAATGCTGAAGAAATTGTTATAACAACAAAACTCGGCACAAACATAAAAACAAAAGTAATCAATACCCATGGACAAAATGAAGGAATAATACACGAAAAAGGAAAATTCAACAACCTTCCTTCCGGAGAAGTTCATTCTGGTGTTGTTTCTGAAAAAACCAACGGGGTTTTAGTTATAGATGGTTCCATGGCATCTTTGGGTAAATTAAACTCCCTGTTGAAATTAACAATAGAAAACGGTTATGTGACAAAAATAGAAGGGGAGAGATCAGAAGAATTAAAACAAACTCTCGACAAAACAGGAAAACAGGCATATAAAATCGCAGAATTTGGAATCGGAACAAATCCGAAAGCCATAATCTCGGGATCTGTATTAGAGGACGAAAAAGTCAGAGGCACAATACACATGGCTCTTGGAAACGATATATATTATGGAGGTAATAATTCCGTTCCTTTACATCTGGACGGTATTGTTAAAAAACCGAATATAGAAGTTGACGGAAGATTAATAATGAAAAACGGGATTTTTCTTATTTGACCCATTTCCCTGCAAAAACAAAAACCCAGGGAAACAATAATTTATTAATGTCTTCCATATAATATTAAACTATGAAAGTGAAAGCAGTTATATTTGATTTTGACGGTGTCATTCATAATACATTTGAACTGGCTTATAGAATTCACACACAAATTCATCCCGGAAACACAAAAGAGGATTTCCGTTCATATTTTGACCGTAACCTATTTATGAAAATTGACAAAATTCTTGACCGGAAATCACAGGACAGATTCAGGGAACTGGAATTTGAAGCTTTTAAAAACCTGAAAGTTGAAAGAGAAATAAAGGAAGAACTTGAAAAATTAAACGAAAAATACGATTTACATATTATCAGTTCCAATTCAAACAGAAATTTGAAAATTTACTTTGAGAACAACGGTTTCACAAATATTTTCAGGGAAATCCTGACAGCGGAAGTTCATAAATCAAAAGTTGAAAAATTCAGAATTCTTTTCAAAAAATACAATCTGAATCCCTGTTCCTGTGTTTTCGTGACCGATACATTAGGGGATGTATTAGAAGCAAACAAAGTAGGAGTAAAGACTATTGCTGTTGATTTTGGATTCCATGAAAGGGAAAGACTGGAAAAAGGAAACCCCTTTAAAATTGTTTCCGATTTCAAAGATATAAGAAAAATAATAGAAAGCATGTAAAATCAATACAAATAAAACGAAGAAGATGAAACAATATCTCCCAATCCTACAGTATATTTGATATGTTTTGAAGTGAAAGAAGGCACAACAACAAAAATGAAATCGCCATAATCAATAATACCCTCGTCCAGAAACTTAAACTTCTTCTCCATATCTTTTAAACACCCGATAGTTTCAAAACATATTTCTCCTTCGAGATCTTTAATGGAATTAAGAATATTAAAATCATCCTTCCCTGCTTTGGCACTGGACATCAAATAGGACAGTAATAAGTGGTCTCTTAAAGCGAAAATATTGGTAAACATTCCTTTCCTTACTCCCAAGATTTGGAATTTGTATGTGTGTAAAGACGCTCTCTTTAATTTTGTTTTTTTCATCAGATAAGCCAGTGATTTCAAAGAACACACTAAACATTTATTTTTGCGTTCATAATTCTTATATCTTAAAAAACTAAAAACCTTTAATGTCTGGCTCAATTCATATTCATTCATCCCGATACTGTCGACCAAAGGCCATATTTTCTTTATTATCTCTTTTTTCATTCTCAAATCTCCCATATGGGTGTCTTCCAGATGAATTAAAGTTTTCCTGTTAATCCTCCTTATATTTTTTAACTCCCGGGCGCTAATATCCAAAAGCCTTCTTTTATCGTAAGGCAAGTGGTGGTATCCCGAAAGAAAGAATTTGTCTATTTCTTTGAGAGATTCCAGATTAAAATCAACCCCGAAATAAGGGTAATCATGCCCGTCAGTAGAAAGGATAAATCTATTCCCTCTGTCACTCTTAAATCCTAATAAAGAATATCCTTTGGAAAATTCAAAAATAAAATTATTCTTTGTAATTCTTCCGCCGAACAATTTTTTATTCCTGCTTATGTATTCTTTCATCTTTGTTCTGTTAAGAATCCCTTCTTTTGTCAAAAAACGCAAATTTTTGGGCAACTTATCAAGAATCTCTGATGTTGTATTTGTTGAATAAAATATTACATTAGTAAAATAAGAGTAAAACGATGACACAATACCTGCCTGCCCTCCTATTCGCGAATCTCTAATATTAAAATTCTTTTTTAACCAGTCTACAAAAAATTCATCACTGCATCTTAACTCTAATTCAGAAGAATTCCTTACTGAATGAAATAAAGCAGAATATAAATCATATTCATTCTTTACTTGTTTTATCACTTCAAATCTCTTAACCAGTAACTCTTGGGATAAACCTTTGTCATCCACAAAATCCGTAAACCTTTTTGAGAATTTTGAATCCAGCTTAATTATCGAATCAATATTGGCATTAAACCCGCAAAGTATCTTTTGTTCCTTCTTTGACGTTATTATTTTTCTGTAATTTTTCTTTAATCGGGAATACTCTTTCTCCCAAAATCTGATTCTTTTCTTAATCTCCGCACCTTCAAAAGCCATAAATATATATAATCCCTGTGCTATATATTATTTTCAATAGATTTAAAAACAGAATATACCATATAACTATAGGGGGATAAAGCAAAAGGAGTATTTTCAATGAGCATAAAAGAAAAGATGCTTCTTTTGGATGAAAAAATTCAGAAGGCAGTAAATAAATATCTAAATGGATATGGAAAAACCTTAATCGTTTCTCATTACGATGCAGACGGCATAGCATCCTCTGCTTTATTACAAAAAACACTAATAACAATAAAAAAGGAATTCGATTATGTCTTTATCAAAATTTTAGGAAGAGAAATTATAGAGAATATCGCAAAAACCCCTTATAAAAACATTATATTCTCTGACCTTGGTTCCGGAAATATAGAAGATATTGAGGCCCTCTTAAAGAATAAAACAGTCTTGATCCTTGATCACCACCAGTTAAAATCAAAAAAACAAACCTCTAATGTGGTCCAGATAAATCCTTTTGACTTTGGTTTTGATGGTGAAAAAGACATATCGGGAGCAGGAATAACATATTTGTTCTGCAAAAAAATAACCCCGAGAATTAAAGAGTATGCATATCTGTCAATAGTGGGGGCTTTCGGAGACTCGCAAATGGAGAACAATGAAATAGGTGTGATAAACAAGCATCTTCTGGAAGAATCATTAATGACGAACAAACTCAAAAAAAGCAAAGGTTTGAACATATTTGGTAAATTTACACGGCCATTGCATAAATCCCTGGAATTTAACACAGATCCTTATATAGAAGGGATAACAGGCAACGAATCAGGTGCGGTCCAGTTCTTAATATCTTTAGGGATCCCCTTAAATAATGGGAAAAAATGGAGAACTTTAAGCGAACTGTCTAAATCAGAAGAACAAAAGCTTACTACCGCACTGCTATTGGAAGTAGACAAAAAAGAATACTCAAAGATAGTCGGAGATGTATACAGAGTATTGGATAATTACGAGATAAAAGAATTCGTAACACTCCTGAATGCATGCGGCAGAATGGAAAAGCCGTTTGAAGGGATAAAACTCTGTTTGGGCATTAACAACAACTCTGAAAGAATATATGAGGAATACCACCAAGAACTTTCAAAATCAATGAGCTGGATAAAAAGAAACCAAAACAAATTTATAAAAGAAGACGACTTGATGATTATTGATCTAAAAAACGAAGTAAACCCAAATCTTACCGGAACTGTACTCTCTATGATAATAAAAAACCAATCAAACTATAATTATTTCATTTCTATGGCAACCGAAAAAGACATGATAAAAATATCTGCCAGAACCGGACAAAAAAACAAAAAAAATGTAAACCTGAACTATATACTCCAAAAGATATGCGCCAATAACGGCGGATATGGAGGCGGACATAAAAACGCCGCCGGAGGAAGAATACCGTTAGAGAATAAAGATAAATTCATAAAAGACATTTTGAGTTATTTTAAATCATTATGAATTCCTAATAATTTCTCTAGTAAGAACCTGTTGGAAAAAAATTTCAACGAAATATGCTCCAGAGCCTGTTTCCTGCTCAATTCATACTTAGAAAGAAATCTTCTTATGTATTTGTCTGTATGTTTATTAGGAAAAAACAAAATTATCCCGCCAACTAGATCCCAGAACAAATGATACAAAAAACCAAGAAACACAGACATCAACAGAAAACCTAAATCAAAAACAAAAATATTAATCCCTGCAGAATAAATTGAGGCAATATAAAGCAGAACCATAAAATACACAGAATGAAAAATCAAAGGATAGCCTCTAAAAGACTGTTTGTGCCATTCTATTGCCCTGCTTAAAGAAAAGTCCCTTTTTACAAAAACATAAACCAGATAATGATCAAAATCTATAAAAAAAGAAGCCAGCATAGCAC
>CAZKIC010000018.1:3252-9080 GCA_964552785.1 uncultured archaeon | reverse complement strand
GTCGTTGGTGTATACACTTCTTAGCACAACAGTTGGTTTGGTATACTTGAATTATTTTTTCAATTCATCTCAACTGAGTTTTATATTGTCTCAAAATACAGATTATACAACAAACAACATCTTATTCTACTCTTTCATAATGTATGGTGCTGGTTTGTTGTTGAGTTTCGTCATAGCAGGAATACTTCATTTATGGATCTTGCTTTTTGGCGGAAAAGAAACATACACAAAAACATACCAGTTGTATGTTTATTCCAGAACTCCTGGTTTTGTGTTTGGCTGGCTGCCGTTTATTGGAAGCATTTTTCGGCTATATAATCTGTTCTTGTTAATATTAGGAACAGAGAAAGTCCACAAAATTTCAAGAACCAAGGCAGTTTTAATGTATTTAATACCTATAGCTGTTTTAGGTTTGGTATTTTTAATCCTAATGATATTTGCTTTATATGCTCTTAGCTCTACAGGAATAGACCCGTCTTTAATCCAGACTATTATAGCACAACAACAAATACAACAATAATAACTTTAGGAAAAAGATGAATTTACAACAAATCTTAATATTTTCTCACAGACTTTTATCCTGTCTTGTAAAGGATAAGTTCCTGGAGTTTCAACACAAAAATTTGGAATATTCAATTTTATCAAATAGTCTTCGAAACTTGCTGAATATTTCCCGGATTCAATTATTCCATTGATGACAATATCACCATGAATTTTTTTTAGTTTATAGACTTTCATGTCTTTTGAAACTAATGAAACCATCTTTTCTGCTTTTTGTCTATAATTTTTCCCTTCTATATACAAAAAGAATTTATTTTCATCCGGGTCTTCGTGCATATTCAGCACAAAAATTGGTTTATATTTTTTAACTAATTGTTTCAGAAGTTTTGTTTCTCTTTGGGGGTGTTTAGAAAAAAAGTCTTTGTTTATATCAACACCTTTAGCATTTTTATCGACATTTATACAAAAACCAAACGGAACTATACAAGGGACTATTACAATTCTTTTATCCTTAATTTTTGGTTTGTTTTTTAGAAAATTATAAAGTGCATAAATCGGTGCAGGTTCATTTCCATGACATCCTGCTGTAATCATTATAGTTTCTTTAATATCTGGATTTATTACATATGAAATTACAGGCAATTTCCTTTCAGCGTAATTTATATTAAAATGAACCTTACAATCTTTTCCTAATAATGATTTTAAGTTTTCTAGAATCATAAGTCTTTCTGGAATTAATTTGTGATGTGGCGAATATTCATCCATACATTAATAAGAAAACTCAATATATAAATAGGTTTTTCATTTCCTAGATTAATATATATATTACGTGGTTGATTACAGTGTTTATTTTATGGGCTTTTCATCCTTCTTTTCATTTCCACCATTAGACTTTGTAGGGCATTTTGGATCCAGACACAAATTCCATGGTTTTTTGCCTTTGTTTATTACTTGAATAAACGGGGTGTGACAGCTCTCACAAATCTTGCCTGTTTTTTTAATCATTCCTGTTCTTGGCAAAGGATAAATATTCTTACAGGAAGGATAGTTTGAACATCCAACAAATCTACCTCCTTTTCTAGACTTCATTATAGTCAGTTCTCCTTTCTCGCATTTTGGACACGAACCCAATGTATTTTGCTCTTTTTCTGTCTGAACAACACTCTCTATTAAAGACGTGCCTATATCTTGTTCATTGTCTTTGAATTTTCCAAGAATTTCTTCAAGTTCTTTCTTCGCGTTGTTCAAAACTTTTTCTTTATTTGTCTTTCCTTTTTCAATCTTTTCCATATCTTCTTCAAACTCTCTTGTAAGTTCAGGAGAAAGTATGTCCGGAGAATATTTTTCCAGAGTTTCAATAACATTCATACCTAAAGGAGTTACTTCTATTTGTTTTCCCTCTATATATCCTCTGTCGTATAAATTGCCGATAATAGTGGCTCTTGTTGCCTTTGTTCCTAAATTCTCTTTCTCCAACAACCTAATTAAAGAACTTTCATTAAATCTTGCTGGTGGTTTCGTCTCTTTCTCTTGTATTTCGATTTTCTTTACTTTTTCAACATCTCCTTCATTCATCTCAGGAAACTCCTCGTCTTTAACAGAAACAAAAGGCTCATACAATTTATACCAATTTTCTTCAACAGTTTTGGATCCTTCAGCTACAAAAACCTCTCCGTTTATATCCAAAAAAACCTTCATGGTTTCTCTTTCTGCCGGGTCTCCAAAAGTGGAGATAAATCTCTTAACAATTAAATCATATATTTTTAGCTGTTTGGTATTTAATTCTTCTTTTATTGGCTCTCCCGTTGGATGTATGGCGGGGTGGGCCTCATCATCTTTTTTACCATTAAACGGCTTAATTTCTTTTTTTGAGAGAACAAGATTTATTTTTTCAGTATATTTTGGATTTGCCTTTAATTTCTCTAAAATATTCTTCAATCCTAATTTCAATGGAAGTTTCTGAGAACTCGTTCTTGGATAACTTATTAATGCCATCTCATACAATTGTTGCGCTATCTCTTGAGTTTCACGAGGAGACATTTTAAAAACACGATGCGCTTCAACCTGCAAGTCTGTTAAGTTAAATGGCGTTGGCGGGTTGTGCTTGTGCCTTTTCTTTTCAATTTTCTTTATCTTTGCATCATAACCCTCACATTTAGCCTTGATTTTTTGAACCACATCTTTATCAAATATATTCCCTTGCTCATGTTTTGCTGTAATTTTGGTTGTGTGGGCAAATATATTCCAATATGGCTTTGGTTTGAATTCTTTTATTTCCTTTTCTCTTTTAGCCAATAAAAACAATGCAGGACCCTGGACTCTCCCTATACTCATAGTTTTGTATCTTCCTGCCTTCTTTATAGAAAGCATCAAAGCCCTGCTTAAGTTAATACCAAAATAATAATCTAAAATATGTCTTGTTATTCCTGCTTCGGCCACACCCCTAACTATATCTTTTAGAGGGTTTAAATGGGCCTGCGTCAATTCATTCTTTGTCAATGTGGAGAACTTCATCCTGTTGGCTTTTTCTTTGTTGCAGGCAAATCTGAGTATATTATACCCAATTGTTTCTCCTTCAACATCAAAATCAGTAGCAATAGTAATAGAATGTGCATCTTTAGCAAGTTTTTTTATTGTATCAAGATATTTTTTGGAATATGAAGCGCTTTTATCTATCTCTGATGTCGGCTTCCACACGACACCAAAAACAGGATAGTCAAAACCTTTGTTTTCCTGTTTCAATCCATAGAGATGACCCACAGCAGGAACAACAACAAAGTCCCCTAGGGAGGATTTGCCTTCAAAATAAGAAACCTGGCCATTTTTCTTTATTTTTACCGGCCCTTCAGAAATTGCATAAGCAATCTTCTTGGCTGCAGAAGGCTTCTCCGCAATTATCAGTTCATAACTCATAGGAACATTTAAATCGGTGCATTTTTTAAAGTTAAGTTTTTAGTCCGTCTAATTAAAAACTCTCACATTCTAATCAGTTTTTTTCAAAAGAACCCCTTTTAATCCAAAATCTCCAGGGTGGGATACAACAAGCACACCATCTGCCCCATAGACATAAGCGGCATTTCTTAAATCACTTTCTTTTCCGGAAACAGCAAAATTATCTCCTATAATCTCATATTCTTCATCTAATTCATCCAGATTTCTAAAAATCCTTATTTCTTTTGTAAGCTCATTCGCTATAAGCATGTTTTTTATTCTGTAAAGCCCACAAGTCTCTCTAAAAGACCTTACTTTCATTAAATTTTCATATTCTTCTTTTAAATAATTCCATCCATTATTAAATAGCCTCCTTATATGTTTTTTTGTGCTTTTTAACGAAGGTTCGATAAAAGACTCATCAACAAAAACCTCTCCACCAAATTCGCCAGCAAATCTGAAGTATACTTCTTTTTCAGGGTTATATCCGAGCACAATTATTTTGTTGCAATCATCCTCTTTAAGTTCTAATTTATCCCAGCTTATTCCGTCCACATCTCTTTCTAAATCTAAAGGCTCGTCACAATAAGAACAAACTTCAATGTGTTTAAACCAAGACCCAAACCTTTCTTTAAGATAAAATAAAATACAATCATCTACATTCAATGGAAATTTATAATTTTTTGTAAGATTGATTTTTTCTCTAAAATAGCGTTCATTTATGATATCTACAACATTTGTTGCGTCCATAATATCTCCTAACTCTCACATTTTACCCGGGATTTTTCAATCATTTATTATCGTCTTTTGTTTTTTTACTTTCAATATATTTTTTCCCTCCCATATAAGGCCTCAAAACATCAGGAATCTTAATTCTTCCGTCTTCTGTCTGGAAATTTTCAAGTATCGCGACAATTGCCCTGGAAGTAGCCACACAAGTGGAATTCAAAGTATGAACCTCTTTTAAAGAGTTGCCTTCTCGGTATCTTATATTTAATCTTCTTGCTTGATAGTCTGTACAGTTTGAACAACTTACAATCTCTCTGTATTTTCCCTGTACCGGCATCCACACCTCTAAATCATACTTTTTAGAGGCAACAGTCCCTATATCTCCAGTGCATATATTAACAGTTCTGAAATGAAGACCAAGACTTTCAAAGAACTCTTCAGCATTCTTTCTTAATTCTTCATGCAATTTCCAGCTTTCATCAGGATGACAAAACACAATTTGCTCTATCTTATTGAATTGATGCACTCTAAAAATGCCTTTTGTGTCTTTACCGTGACTTCCGGCCTCTTTCCTAAAACAAGCGCTAATCCCCGCCATTTTTATCGGCTTTGAAACATCGATTATCTCATCCATATACATTGCTGTAAGTGGATGCTCTGAGGTGGCTATTAGATATAAATCCTCTCCCTCTATCTTATACATGACATCTTCAAAATCACTCAGGTCAGTGACACCTTCGTAAGATTTTCTATTCATCATAAAAGGAGGATAAACCAGTTGGAATCCTCTTTTTGAAAGAAAATCGATAGCATATTTTTGTAATGCAAAGTCTAACATTACAAGGTCATTTTTTAAGAAATAAAATCTCGAACCTGAAATTTTGGCCGCTCGGGCTATATCTGCCAGATCTAAATCTTCTATTAAATCAACATGACTTACTAATTCAAAATCAAACTCGGGCTTCTTCCCAAACTCTTTAACAACCTCGTTTTCCGTATCGTCTTTACCATATGGCACACTTTCATGAAGAATATTTGGCAGATTCATTAATCCTCTTTTTATTTCTTTCTCCATTCTCTCTCTTTTCTCCCTCATTTTGTTTATTTTATCAGGGATTTCCTTTACTTCTTTAATCTCTTTCTCTACATCTTCTTTAGCTTTTTTCTTCTCGGATATTAATTTACTCAAATCATTGCGTTTCTTCCTCAATACATCCTCTTCTGATTTTAAAGTTCTCCACTCTTTATCCAATTTAATAATATTTTCCAAGAGCTTTAGCTTTTCCTTATCTCTCCTTTTTTCAAGATCTTTCCTTATAATTTCAGGATTCTCTCTTATAAGTTTTATATCCAACACAAAATCACCAATAATGCTATATGAGTGATATTTTATTTAAATCTTGTCCTTTAACTTATTTTTTTGAAAGAAACGATATAACATTTATAATGAACACATAAGCTCTTGATTCTGATTTTACCAACAATTGACTCAATATTGACTAAACTTTACTAAACTAAAGTCAATCCAAGTCAATATTTCGCTCTTGCTATCGGTCAATATTGACTAAACTTTACTAAACTTTACCAGTCATTTGACTAATACTTAGTCAATATTGACTCAATATTGACTAAACTTTACTAAACTAAAGTCAATCCAAGTCAATATT
>CAZKIC010000018.1:0-3152 GCA_964552785.1 uncultured archaeon | reverse complement strand
TCGCTCCTGCTATCGATAAAATTTGGTCAAACTTTACTCAATATTGACTAAACTTTACTCGCTTCCCAAAAACCTTTATATATTTTGTAAAACATATTATTATCTAAATTGGAATAAAGGTAGATTTTTTGGTTTTCGGAATATTAAAGATATTTTTTGGGGAAGGAAGGAGTAATAAAGAGCAAAAAAATGAAGAATATATGAGAGAGTTAGAAAACATTAAACTCGTTATTAAGAAACAACAAGAACTCAGAGACAAAGATTACAACGAACTCATAGAAGGAATACATTATCTTAACAACGAGATTCAAAAATTGAAAAATTCGAATACAGAAGAAGAAATAAAAGAACTAAGGGCAAGAATTTTTGATTTGGAAAACAACAGTAATTCTATAGACTTATCAGATATAAGAGAGGCAATTTCAGAATTTGGAAGAAAAACAATAGAGAACACAAAAAATATAGCACTGCTTAATCAAAAAATTGAAAAAATTTTAAATGAAAACACACCAACATTAAAAAAAGAGCCAAAACCAATAAAAGAATCATTTTCAGAGTCAGACGAACTTTCTTTTTCAGAGGAACAAATTCTGTTTGAACTATACAACACACAAGCAGACACATCTAAAAGAGCTATTGTGCTTACAGACCTTGCAAATATAATCTATAAGGATTCATCAACAGCCAAAACATCTTATTTGTCAAGAAAAACATCAAAATTAAAAAAAGCAGGAATGGTTTTTAAAGAAAGAAAGGGAAAAGTAGTAAAAATTTGGCTGTCAGACAAAGGAATCGAGATCTGTAGGAGCTATTTAGTTAAAAAATTCGAGGCAAGAATAAAAAATAAAAACATATAAACCTATTCGACCAAATATTTGTTATGTCTTATTCTTTTTTTGAAATATTGAGGACTAATATAAAACACATAAAAAAACATTCAGACCAAAATTATAATTTGTTTGTTGTTGGAATTTCTGCGGAGTTGTTCAGTATTGTGTCTGCTGTCACAATATTTGCATTGGCGGACCTTTATAGTAATTCAGTATTAAAGAATGTAATGATTATATGGGTTATTCTTTCAACAATAAAACTATTATTTTTAGACAAAATCCATAACAACATTAATAGGAAGGACTCTGTAAATTTATTAATAGTGAACTTTGTCAGTTTTTTATTTGCTCAAGGGTTCTGGATAACTCCAACATTGTCCTTGGTTTCAAATTATGTTTTTTTGAAGAAATCTAAATCTTAACCTTTTTTTCTTTGGCAAAATCGTTTATTAATGTTATAAGGTCTTTTGCTTCTTTTTTCTTTGAAAGGATTTCATACATTTTCAAAGGCATGCCTTTCAGAGATTTTGTTTCGTATATATACTGTAATATAATTCTTGTATAGGAATATTCCTGGGAATAATCCTTGTCGTCTATCAGTCCACTCCAGGAGTCAATCGAAAAATCATTATTCTCTGCCAGAAACTTAACCATTGAGATTTCAATCATATATTATCGTCCCCACATACTCTCCTTTTAATGCTTTTTTCAAATTCTCTACATTATTTCCATCAACCATATATGTTTTTATTTTATTTGATTCTATAATGTCGATTGCCTTTAAATCAAATAACGCATAATTTCCCGGGCTTTGAGGGTTTTTCTTTATTATTTCTCTAAAATCATTATAGTTTAGTTTTTTATACAATTTTGCATTTTTGTTCTTTTTGGGGTCTTCATTATAAACCCCTTCGATGTCAGAGGCATTAATCAGTAAATCAGCATTTATTTCATCAGCCAATTTTGAGGCAACAGAATCTGTGGACTGTCCGGGTATTGTTCCACCCATTACTATTATCTTATTGGAATTAAAAAAAGCATCTCTGGCTTCTTCTTCATTTTCATAAATTCTCTGATCCGCCATCTCTCCAAGAGCTCTTGATAACAAGAAAGCATTCGCTCTTGTTAATTCTATTGCTATTTCATCTAACTGATAATCCTTTAAACCAACTAATCTGCCTGCATTTATATATTCTCTTGCATACTTTCCTCCACCAGTAACGATGCATAATCTATGTTCATTGCTTATACTTTTGAAGAACTCCACAAGATTTTTTAAATTATGGAAATTATCTTTTACAAGTATAGACCCTCCTAAAGAAATAACCACATTCATGAATTAGATTAAAACTGCAACATTTTTAAAGATATACTGGTTATTTATTTTTGTAATATATGTGGGCCTATGGTCTAGTTGGTTATGACGTCGCCCTTACAAGGCGAAGATCCCCAGTTCGAGCGCCTTTTCTTTCACAAAGAAAACCCGCGGGAAAAGAAACTATTCGCGGTTTGTGATGAGGCGGAACATATCTGGGTGGGCCCACCATTTATAGCTTTTAATTCTTTTTTCTGTTTTTTTGTCCTCTGTTTTTTATCAAATCAGATACATTCTTTGTATTTTGTAATTTATTACGCGGCTATTTGCCGTTTCGTCTCTAAAGAAATAACATTATCCTGTCTTTTTACACAACCAACATCACGATCTTTTAGCTCTCTATAATGCCATATCTGCGAATTCAATCACATTCTCAGGAGAAGTATTACTTCCAGGATATAGTGTAAATATACCAATACTAACTGTACTTCCATGGTAATTTTCGTCATCTATCTGGTTTTTTGTTGCATCGGGTACGGACCTCAAAATTCTGTTTGCAAAGGTTTTTGCTCCATCTTCTTTGGTTTCAGGAAGAATAAATATAAATTCCTCTCCTCCGTATCTTGCAACAAAATCCTCTTTATCTCTTTTTTCTTCTTCCAACACATTAGCAATTACTTTTATTATTTCATCTCCTGCTTTATGTCCGTATGTATCATTTATTTCCTTGAAGTGATCTATATCAACCATCAAAACAGATAAAGGCCTATCATATCTCCTTGCTTTTGCATATTCTCTCTCAAATACATTTTCAAAAGCCCTTCTATTAGGAATTCCTGTCAAAGAATCCGTTTTTGCATCTCTTCTATACTTTTCTTCAAGTTCTTCCTTCTCTTCAACTGTTTTAATGTACATATTATATACTTCTTCTAATTGTCCTCTTAGTTCTTCCTCTCTTCTTTCTAATTCACTAACATAAGGAATAATTGTTTTAAGAACTCTAAAAG
>CAZKIC010000017.1:0-9235 GCA_964552785.1 uncultured archaeon | reverse complement strand
GATTATAATAATTCTTTTATTTTTTATTGGTTTTTTCATATTGAGATTATTCATAAATGTTGTTTTGTTAACTTTGGTCGCTTTTATCTCTCCTTTTCTGCTTAATTTTTTCCTGGATCTTGGTCTGGCCACAGATTTAAAACATTTATTGCTTTATATTTTAGTTACTGTAGGAGTTTATCTTGCGTTTAAGTTATTATATCTGGCAGTGAAAGGCAGCGAGATCTTGCTGAACATATTATCATTTATTGTGAAACTAATACTGCTGCCCTTTAAGGTAATCTGGCGCATATTGACAAAACCATTCAGAAAAGATAACAAGAAATAGGTATTTATAATTTAGAGAACATATATATGTTGGTGCGTATGTCTTCAGAAGAATATATTAAAAACGAGGACCTCTTTAGGACTATTCCTTTGACTGTTGAAGAGGAGAACGAGTATCTTAAGGCAACAGTTGATGAGCTGAAAAAAGAGATTGAGAGATTTAAGAAAGCGCCATATATAGTTGCAACAGTTATAGATGTGAAAGATGAGGACGCTATTGTGACATTTAATGGCGGGAAATTTTATGTTACACTGTCCAATGCTGTTAAGGGCAGGTTGAAGCCGGATGATCAGGTACTATTAGATCAAAAAACACTAACAATCGTGAGTAAAATAGGAAGATCCAAACATTTTGATGTTTCTAATCTGGTAATAATTGACAAGCCAAAAATCAGTTGGGGAGATATAGGCGGTTTGGACGAACAGATAAATGAGCTGCAAGAGGTAGTAGAATTACCCCTTCTGAAGCCGGAATTGTTCGTAAAGATAGGTATAGAGCCGCCTAAAGGAATTCTTTTATATGGACCTCCGGGAACAGGAAAAACACTCCTTGCAAAGGCTGCAGCCAGGAATTCAAAAGCGACATTCATTGAACTGGTTGGTTCAGAACTGGTTCAGAAGTTTATAGGAGAGGGAACAAAATATGTCAAGTCTTTATTTGAGCTCGCCAGAGAAAAAGCACCTTCTGTTATATTTATTGATGAAATAGATGCAATAGCAGCGAAAAGAATAGAAGTCGGAACTTCCGGAGAAAGAGAGGTTCAGAGGACTTTCATGCAGCTTCTTGCAGAATTGGACGGATTTAAGCCTTTGGACAATGTTAAAGTTATTGGAGCTACTAACAGGCTGGATATTCTTGATCCTGCAATTACAAGGCCTGGAAGGTTGGACAGGATCATAGAGATTCCTCTGCCGGACAAAGAAGGAAGAAAAAACATCTTTAATATTTATATCAAAAAACTCAATACATCCGGAAATATTGATGCTGATAAGCTGGCTTCTCTAACTGAAGGAGTTTCAGGAGCAGACATTAAATCTATATGTACTGAAGCAGGGTATTTCGCTATAAGAGAGAATAAAGAAAAAATTACAATGAAGCATATCGAAAAAGCGATAAGAAAAGTGCTTAAAAAAGACAAACAGGACGATGATAAAAAAGAGCACATACCAATGTTTGGTTAGATTATCCTCTCCAAAACCTTCTCAATATCAAATTTCTCCAAATCATTGTAATTCTGGCCGGTTCCAAAGAAAAGAATAGGTTTTTTTAATGTATGTGCCAAAGACAAAGCCGTACCGCCTTTTTCATCTACATCCGCTTTTGTCAGTATTATCCCGTCTATACCCACTTCATCAAAAACCCTTGCCTGCTCAACAATATCATTACCAGAGATTGATTCCGCTACAAATATATTCATATCAGGTTTATTTACTTTAATAATCTTCTTTAACTCAGCTATTAGATTCGTGTCTGTATGAACTCTGCCTGCGGTATCTGCTAAAACAAAATCAATTCCTTTTGATTTTGCATAATTAATAGCGTCAAATATTACTGCTGCTGAATCTGCACCATATTTATGTTTTATTACTTTAACTCCAAGATTTTTTCCGTGTTCCTCTAATTGTTCTATTGCTGCTGCTCTAAAAGAGTCTCCTGCAGCAAAAACAACTGTTTTTCCTTTATCAATTAAGTATTTGCCTATTTTTGCAAGTGTTGTAGTTTTTCCAGAGCCGTTGAATCCTATGAATATTATTATATATGGCTTTTTTTCATTGCTTTTTTGTTCCAATCCAAGGTCTTCAAAACTCAGAATTTCTTTTATCGATTCTCTCAGGGTGTTTTCTATTAATTCCTTTATCTTTCCTCTTTTCACATTCTCCCCAACTAACTTTTCTTTCAAATCTTTTGTTATTTTTTGGGCAACTTCTAAAGCAACATTATTCTCAAGAAGAATAATCTCAAGCTCAAACAAAAAATCAGAAATGTCCTCTTCCGTTAATTTTTTGCTGAATAATGAGAATCCTCCAGCTTTCTCTTCCGTTGGTTTTTCTTTGTCTTCAGTTTCTTTAAAAGATTCTTTTGATTCTTCCTTGTCAATATCTTCAGATTCTAAAATGGGTGGTTTTTCCTCAACTTTCTCTTTTTTAACTTCTTCTGTTTTCTTTATATCTTCTTCTTTAACTTCTTCACTAAATGAATCCACAACTTTTTTTAATTTTTCTTTAAGCTTTCCGAACATGTTTTTGTGTTGGGATTTGAGTTTTAAAAACATAACTTTTATAAATTTTAGTCACTATTAAGTAATTATGATACAGGATGTAACTATAGGAGATATTAAAGTTTTTTTAATAATAGGAACAGAAATCATAACTCCTGACGATCCATTTTTGAAAAAATTCGAGAAAGGAATAGATAAACTTTCAGCTGCCATAATTGAGAATTATAAGATTGATGAATGGGTCAGGCTTCCGGACAAAGCTAAAATTAAAAATCCTGAGGTCAGGAAAGCATTCGAAGATCTCAGAGACTTTTCAATGAAGAGAACTTACTTGGTTGACAATGTCAAAAGAGATTTCTTTTGATTTTCGTGAAGTCTTGTCAATGCCCGCAGTCACAGTGTTCGCAGTCATTTGAGCAATCGTCATCACATTCGCAATCATCCGAATGCTTTTTCTTTTGAGTTTCAATTTGTTCTGACATGTATTGTTTTTGCAGTTCTTCAGCAAGATTTTTTAATTTATTGTCAAGTTCTAATAGATTAGCATCCAGTTTTGATATTGCGTCCATACCCTCTGAAATATTCTTTTCCAGGTATTTTATCGCTTCTTCTTTTGTTTTTTCAACAACAATATTTGCACCGACAGACAACATTACTTTCTCATCTTTTGATATTTTTGCTTTTGTTATTATGCCCGTACCCAAAGATATGATTGCTTCCTGTTCTTTCCCATTTTCCATTTCTTTCAATGCCTGTAAAGTTCCTTCTGATTCCTGAACCTCCATTTCAAATTGTTGCCTGTGCTGTTGTATCTGCTGAGCTTGCTGTTTCAGCATCTCAAATTCATATAGTTTAGATTGATCCATCTGTATCACCCAAGTCTTTAATCCAAATCACGAAAGTAACCTTTCTGAATCTTGACTAAACACATTTAGTCAAGAAATCCAAGAGATTCGTCAATTCTGGCTATTTCTGGTCCTGATGTGTTTTCTCCGACAATAACACCATTGCTATTGGCTAATATTCCCGATTTTACAAAAGGCCCGCCAAAATTTACTGTTCCTATATCTCCTTCAACTTTCAACCCTTTTTTAACTTTCTTGTAATCTTCCTCATCAGCATACATATTCATCAAAAAGCCCTTGTTTGTTGCAACTGTATAAGATCCAATCATATCAGATTCCATGAACTCTAAAACTTTAGCAGGAACTCCTAGAATGTCTTCTATATATTTCTTGTGTTTCTCTAAAGACTTTGATACAATACAACCCTTGTCATTACACGTTATTAAATTACCCAGGGCAGTTTGCTTGTCCTTAAGAATCCCTATATTAATATCTATTCTTGATGTTTTGAACTTTTTCTTCAGATCCTTCATCTCTGTATCTGAGATGATATAAGGTAAAAGAATGCCTTTTGAGTTTCCAACAGCAAATATACCCACAAAGCCGGTATTTGCTATCGTATTTGAAATAATTTCAACTTTCAATGTCTCTTTTATAACTTCCATATACTTGCTCCCCAACAAGGGTCCGACAAGAGCATATCTATCAGTAACTAATCCGTACAATCCTATATTAGGATCTCCATTAAAAGATTTTTTTACCAGATGGACCATTATAACCACTATTATTGTTTAAATACATTATTTTAAAAATATAAAGAAAGAATCACTTCTTTTTAGCAGAAGTTTTTTTCGCGGTTGTTTTTTCTTTTTTCTCGGATTTTGCTTTCTTTACAGGAGCTTTCTTTTCCTCTTTTGAATCTGTTGTTTTGTCCTGTTCTGCTGGAGCTTCTTTTTTTGCTTCTTCTTTAACAGTGTCTTTATACGCCTCATCTTTGCTCTTTAATTTTGCGTCTTCAACTTTCTTCTCTTTCTTTTTAGCTTCCTCTTTTGCTTTTTCTGCCAAAATTTCGAAATTAAACTTGAAATCAACTAATTCTACCCAGGTAGAATCGTCTTGATTAACCATCCTGACTTTAACTCTTCTGGGAGGATTTTTTCTGCCGTTCTCCCATATCTTTTTGTTAAGATTCTCTCCTATCTTGACATTCTCAGATTTCATATGTCTTTTTGCGAAGTCTTTTATTATGTTTATTGCTCTTTTTGATCTTGTTTTATATGTTGCATTCCAAGCATCTCTTAAAGGAATAACATATATTATTTCTCTATCTGCCATACTTACACCTTAAGTTTTCCCCTCTTTCTCCAATGTCTTGAAGCAAATCTTTTTACAGACTTGAATCTTGCCCTTTTTAACCCAAACACTCTCAAATCCACCCATCTGGGTGCAGGCTTTCTTGAAAACTTAGCTTTTGAAATTTTTACCTTTCTTCCATAGCTTTTTCTTGAAATAAGAATCACCAACCATAATTAAATCATTTTCTCCTGATGCTTATATCTCTTCTCTGATGCGTTATTTTTTTTAGCAGTTCTTTGAAGTCTTTATCATTTATTGGTGTTTTTATTCTTCCGACTTCAAAAAGCTGTGCAATATAAATCATTACTCTGTAAGCATACTCTTCGTTCACGAGTTTTATATTGTTCCATCTTTGTCTCGCCACAGAGTCCAATGCTCTTAAAGCGAATGCTTCTAGTTTGTTTTTAAAATCTTGTTCTTCTTCTTTCTCTCGGGGAATATTAACTTGTTGTTGCATCTCCATTAGTTTTTTCTTTCTGATGGCTTCCAATTCAGAGTTCATCATGATTTGGACTTTGATATTTTGAAAGAAAGATTATCTAAGAATTTCTTCCCTTCAGGAGTCATTTCTCTTCCTTTTCCGTTTTCTGATTTCTTGACAAATTTGGCAGCTTCTAATTGTTGCAGCGATTTTCTTATGACACTACCAGATCCCTTGAAGAATTTATCTGGTTTGTGTCCTCTGTTTTTCGATCCTCCGTAAACAACTCTTAATCTTGAAACTCCCATAGGTCTCAAATAAATCCTTCTTAGTAATGCTGCGGTTCTGTAATACCACCAGTCGTCTTGCGTAGGAACTCTTTCTCTTGAAACCCCTGTTTTAACAAATGAAGCCCATTCTGGTGGTTTTATTTCTTTCATCTTCTTTAATTCCTTAACAGTTTCTTCTATCAGTTTGTTTGCATCCACATCGTAAACAGTTACCATTTTAGTTACACCAAAATTCATTTAATATATATTACCTACATAAGTGTGTTAATTTTTTAAAGCTAATGATTTTTCTAACACACAGACTAAAGTTAATCAACTAACCTTTATAAAGTTTACATCTTTTCAAGGACCTCAATTCCTAATAATTTTAATCCTTTTTCAATATTCTCTGTTGTTTTTTTAACAATAAGGCATCTTATCCATTCTTTTTCAGATCCTATTATTCTTTCACTTTGATAGAAGGAATTGAACAAATGGCAAAGCTCTATTAAGTAGGTGGCTATTACATTGGGATCGTTCTTGTTTAAAGAGTCCTGCAGTGCTTTTTCAAAAACAAGAATTTTATTGATAAGCTCTTTTTCTTTATAATCTAAAGAGATATTTTTATTTTCTTTATCAGCAGCTTTCTTGAGAATACTCAATCCACGGGAGTAAGTGTATTGTATATACGGGCCTGTATCCCCTTCAAAAGAAACTATTTTGTTCCAGTCAAATGTGACGGATTTATTTCTTGACTGTGAGAGCATAGTGAATTTCACAACACCTAAACCTATCACTCTTGCCGCTTCTTCAACATCTTTAACTTTTGTTTTCTTTTCTTTAAGGAGTTTCCTGGATAAGCTTATTGATTTGTTTATTATATCCTCCACAAGTATGATATTGCCCTTTCTCGTGGACATCTTTCCTTCAGGAAGATCCACTAATCCATAAGATATATGGACTAATTGCTCTTCTTTATACCATCCTATTATTTCTGCCGCTTTGAATATCTGTTTGAAGTATTCAGTTTGCTCGCTACCCACTATATATATAATTTTGTCTGCTTTCATCTTTTCCTTTCTGTATTTTAAGCATGCAAGGTCGTGTGTGGCATATAATGTTGCTCCGTCTCCTTTCAATATTAGTAGATTTGGGAGGTTGTATTTCTCCAAAGGTATTATTACTGCGCCGTCACTTTCTTTGGCTATTCCTTTTTTTAGAAGCTCTTTAACCATTTCAAGACTGTCTTTTACATAAAAACTCTCGCCAAGATAATAGTCAAACTCCACCCCCAGAATTTTGTAAAGATCTTTAAAATATTTCATATTTATTTCTACGAACATTTTCCATAGTTTGAGGTTTTCTTTATCTCCTTTTAATAGCTTTACAAGTTCTTGTTTTGCATACTCTTTAAGATCTTTTTTTGTTTCTTCTTCTTTGTGGAATTTTACATATAACTCAAGAAGGTATTTTGTACCTTCTTTTTTCAGTTTTTCCTCTTTACCCCAAACTTTGTAGGCGTATATAAGTTTACCGAATTGCGTCCCCCAATCCCCTAAATGATTATCCGTTATGACATCATATCCGAGAGTTTTATATATATTTACAAGAGCCCAACCAAAGACAGTATTCCTAAAATGGCCCACATGGAATGGCTTTCCTATATTGGGGGAGGAATAATCTATAACAATCCTTTCTTTCTTTTTTTTTCCTTCAATAAGTTTAGATTTAAGAAGCTCAATATAGTATTTATCTGTAGGGTAAAAATTGATATAAGGGCCTTCTTGTTTTATGTCATATTTATTCTTTATTTTTGTTTTATCAAGGATATCTTTGAGTTTTTTAGCTGCTTTTAAAGGATCTTTTTCATCCTCAAATATCTTGAAGCATGGTATTGTTAGCAGGGCATTTATATTTCTGGATTCATTTACCTGTACATTAAGGTGTTCTATTTTCGTAGCTTCTTTAATTTCATCCTTAAGCATTTCCAATAACATAATATCTCCTGAGATTTATTGTGTTTTCGTATAGGTTTATTTCCATTTTAATTATTTTATAATCTTGTGATAGATATTTATATATAGATGATGTAGATATATTAATATATAGATAGATTTTTAATCTACCTATTTTGCAGGTGGTACAATGAATAAAGGACAAAGTCAAATAGTTTCAGTTGTTCTTATAACAGCAATAACAATAGGTATTGTGAGTTCTACATATTTCTGGGGTGTGCCACTAATAGAGAAGAGCAGGGCAGACACAGAGATTAATGAAGCCGAGATGATTCTAACAGAGATATTGGAAAATATAGAAGAAGTTGCGATGTCTGGCGGTCAGAAAGTACTGAATCTTAATTTAAAGGGCGACATGTTTATAAATTCAGAAGAAAACAGCATAGAATACATATTAAGGAGCAAGGACGCAAAGATAGGCACTTCTGATTGGGTACCTCTTAATGACCAAAACCCGTACACGAGAAAAATATATGGGATTTCTTACCAATCTGTTTATCCTGTATCTGTTGGAGTTCCGGAATGTGGAAGAAACTGCAAACTGGTAAATGACTGCACTTCTGAGAATAAGATAATTATGATAGACTGTACAGACATTGTTGGTGGTTCCGGAGGAGAACAAAACTACGCTGATGGAGATAAATTCACCTGCGGAAGCGGAGACAATCAAAAAACATTTACTGTGGAGGCTAATTGCTCTAAAGGAAGCCATATAATAATAAAATCCAATGAAGACATAGGTCCGGGAATAAAAGGAATTAACAAACCAGGAGTCATAATTGCAAGATCGCAAGGATCAGAAGGGGCTTTTGTCAACACATATAAGCTAATATTCAGAGAATTAGGTGATCAGTCTACAAAAGACGGTGTTATTTACGACATTAAGGGAGAAGGTACAATACAAGTGTCTCCTGGAAAGCACAATTTAATAATTTCAAAAGGAGATGTTAAAGGGTCAACCTCTTACTCTTCATTGGGTGGAGATCTGACCGAGATAGAGATAAAATTATCATTTCAGTGACGGGATATGAATGCCTTCCAAGAAAAGAAAAGGACAATATCTGATAATTGAGGAAGTATTGTTGTTCCTTATAGGCACTCTTTTAATTGGAGGGATAATATTCATGAATTCCTCCTTCAGAAAAAGCACATCAGACTTTTTTGTGGGGGAAGAGTCAGATTTAATAATAAATGAGCTTGAACTGGTTACCTTGATGTTGGATCAGATGAATGTTTCAGGTTCGGTTGCGTTGAATATCCCAAACAAGCTTCACGACAAGAAATACATTTTATATCAAAATGGAACTAAAAGAGACGAGATAATACTGAGTGATGAAGATTTTCACTTCCAGAAAAGATACAAATTGAACAGAAATATAACTCTATCGCAGGTTTTCGAAAGCGATACAGAATACTTTTTAGTGCAAAAAAACAAGACATCAATAACGGGAAGGGGTGTATACAATTACTAAGATAAATCTAAGGGGTGCTGTCAAGAATATAAAGTCCTCGTACAGGTCTTCTTTGAAAAACAAAAAGAAAAAAAAGAAAGAAGACGGACCTTTAGAGGTAAAAATAATCAATGAAGATCTTTTCAACAAAAAAGATAAGACTAAAGAGGAAGAAAAGAAGTCAAAAAGAAAAGTTATTACAAATGTGGAGCTTGATGATGTTGAAGAAGAGAAATTAATATATACAGAATTTGATGGGCTTTCTTCAGGAAAAGAAGAGATTATGAAAAATATATATATGAAGTATCCTCTGACTCCGGTTAATCCAAAAC
>CAZKIC010000016.1:0-9250 GCA_964552785.1 uncultured archaeon | reverse complement strand
ATTAAAATCAGAGGTGATAAAATGAATAAAAGCATTATCCTCGGAGTGTTCGCAATACTTGGTTTGATTGCAGTTGTTGGATTTGTGGACGCTCACGGAGGATACGGTAACTTATACAGAGGTGTTCAAAGCACAGAAGAGTTTAATGAACACCACGAAAGAATGGAAGAAATCCTAGAAGAAGGCACATACCAAGATCTTGTGGATTATAGAGAAGAAACAGGTATGCCTATAATGCCATGGGTTACAAACGAAGAAACATTCCAAGAAGCAAAAGAAAGGCATGAAGCTATGGAAGAGATTCATGAGAAATACGGATATGGAATGAACAGAAGAGGTTTTGGACAAAGAGGATATGGATTCGGGGCAGGATGCCCTATGATGTCCTGATTTCTCTTTTTCCTCTTTTAAATATTTAATAATACGTGTATAAATAAATTGAATAAGGTGATATTATGAGTATGATGGATTATATGTATTACGGACACGGCGGAATGGGTTTTGGGTGGATATATCAGCTGTTGATATTTATCCTGTTTGTAGGAGTGATGTTCTGGATATTAAACAGCAATAAACAGAATTATAGCAATAAGAGTGCTTTAGACATACTCAACGAGAGACTTGCTAAAGGAGAAATAAGTGTAAAAGAATATAAGGAATTGAAGAAAGAACTTGAGAGCCAATAAATGTTGTTTGTGAGGAAGAAAAATATGGAAGTGGATAACAAAAGATTGATTGTGGGGCTTGTCCTGGTTTTTATTCTCGGTATATTGTTCGCGATAGTCAATGGATTTTATGTCTCTTCCACAAATGAACAGCTTCCTTTCATAGTTTATGCAATATCTTTTGTCTCGATACTTGTCGGAGCTTCTATAGTTGTTGTGTTTCAATGGAAAATAAACAAGATACAGATGGAAAGAGTTCTTAAAATTCTGCCTTATGATGAAAGAGTTGTTGTTAAAATACTTTTGGACAACAACAACTCAATAGAGCAGAACAAACTTGTCGCTTTCTCTGGATTCAAGAAGGTCAAGATTTCAAGAATTCTGCAAAAACTGGAGCAGAGAGGTGTTGTAGAGAAAAAGAGTATAGGCAACACCAACTTGGTTTTGTTGAGGGTTTGAGTTTACTAAAGGACAATCAATATTAACGCAGGTAACCCCGAAATCCTCTGTAAAAGTCAGATATTTTTGAACCGATAATTCTTAAAGGTATAAGCACATATTGTTGTCTTATTGTTTTTGAATATTTTTTATTAGAATACTCTCTGGCGCTCTTTGATATACTTTTTGAAACAGATTCCAAGACTTTTTCATTTATATAACCTTCTTCAACCAATTCTGTGTAGGTCTTGAAAACATCTTGTGTTTCTTTTAAGGATAAACGGTTAATAAATATTAAATACTGTTCAACATAATTACATATCGCCGCAGATATTAATATAACTTCTGAAACAGACTTCAACACTTTTTCATTTATAGAACCTTCTTCAACCAGTCCTGCATAGGTCTTGAACACTTCTTGTGTTTCTTTTAAGGATAAACGAGAAACAAGTCTTCCCCACCACGAAGTCGCGCTCATTGCTTCTGATATAGAACTTAATACAACTTCACGAGCTGGAACAGAATCCTGAGAAAACAAAGAACCAATTTTATTCATGATTTTATAGATTTTCTGTAGACTATAAACTCCTGTTAAGGGATTTATGTTTTCTTCTCTGAATTTAAGACCAGCATACATAGATTTTATGAATTCCCGGAGTTGATATTCCTTCATTCTTCCATTATGTTTTCCAACAATTTCCTTGAAATGTCTTCTCAACACATATTTCTCAAACTCGTCTCTGTCCATTACAGCTGTGAATCTTCCATTATTCCTGAATATCTGTGCTTTTATATCCGAGAACATCTCTTCCTGAGACAAATCAAGAACAACATCTGTATATGGTGTTGTTTTTGCTTCTTCCAGAACTTCTTTATATTTTCCTGTCAAAACTCTGTTTCTTGGTTTTATGCTTTCTGGTTTTTTGTTTATTATTTTCAATACATTAATCATATCCTGTCTGGTTTTTGCATTTGGTTCAATACCGTATTCTTTGAGCAAAGAATCAACAATTTTCAGTATTTCTTTTTCCTGTTCATTTGGTTTTCTGAAATCAAGTTCTATTGCATCTGTTTCCGAGTCTGTTTCTGTGCCTGTGTCTCTTACTTCAGTAAGAGACTGGGCTATATTGTCTATTCTCAACAAATATTCTTTTTCAGGAAGATTATCATCTATGCTTTCAAGTTTTTCTTTTATTTTTTGTTCTATATCTTCTTTGGTGTATGTTAATGATAACATTAGGATTACCTTGTTCAGTGTCTATAGGTGTATCACCCCATTTCATCATTTTGGAGATAATCGAAAACCTGTTCTATGTTAAAACCAAATACGAGTTTTTTTACTTCTCCTGCAGGTGTATTGTTTACCCATTCGTTGTATTTCTGAATGGTAATTCTTTTTATTTTATCAAGGATTTTTTCGTTTCCTGTTGTCTTTGCTATTTCAATTATTTCTTTAATTGTGTCTTCAACATCCTCAAAATCATTATCGCTTCTGTATGCTTCAAATCCCTGTCGCTCCAATAGATTTAATATTTCTTTGAATGCACCAGTGTATATTTCGTATCCTTCGTTCATTTTTGTTCTTATTCTTGCACTTCTGATTATGTTGTCTATGTTTGAAATTCTTTCATAAATAGATAAAGCACAGTTGTATAGTCTTTCAGCATTTCTCTTATACCAGTCCGATGTTCTTTTGTCTCTTACTTTTTTGCTTTTTTCGAGTTGTGCATCTCCGGCTTTTTCAAAAGGAGCATCCACATAATTCAAATCCGAACAAATATAACCCATTATTTCTTCCATAGTTACTGCAGGAACTGGCTGTCCTTCCGAGGCAACCATTACAATATTTCTGTAAATATCTTCCAGGTCTGTATTTGAGTATTCTGTTCTCTTTAAAGATCTTATAAGGTCCAAAAGAAGGTTCTCCTTGTTTCTGTATGTTTGTTCATTTTCTTCTTTTATCTGTTCAAAGACATTTATGACTGATCTGAAAATATCGTCGTAGGGCATATTCTTACCTTTATGTTATTTATACGAATATATTTTTAAATTTTTAGATGATTTTTTCTTTTGGATGTGATTGTGTCAATTAAAATGTTTTTGCCGTAAAAAAGAATTCAAGAGAAACTAAAACAAAAGAAAATAGAACAAATAAAAGAGCAGGGGTTCTAAAAATCAGGGCAGGAATTTGTCCGACACGAGGGGTTAATAGTTATAGTGTTGTTTAGATTTTGATATTGTCGATTAATTAATTCATGCATCATTTGTTGCCTGTTTCAGACGCCTGACATTCTCAGTTCCATTAACCCATTTTTTAACGACATCATCTACTGATTTTTTAAGGATTGCATTTTTTATGGCTCTTTTTGCAGCTCCGTGATATATTAAAGGACCTATAAATGGGATTACATATCCTAAAGCTGCGGCACCTACATATTTCGCCAGTTCTTCCATCTGTCCGTAATCATGAGCTTCTTTAATTTCTTTGACTTCTTCAATGCTTAATAATTAGTTAACTACATATAAGTGATAAAAATACAAACATTTAAAAATCTTATGTTATAATATTTTATTCCGGGTGTAGTTTATGAAGAAATGGTGCGCATATTTTCCGCTGGTTGAAAGCCATTACAGAAACGATGATGTTGTTAAGACAATAGAAAAGTGGATGACGGGAAGCAGATATATTCCATTTGAAAAGGAAGAGATAGAGGAGTTTTTTCAAAGAGTGTTTCAATCTGATGAAATAAGAACAAGAAGAATGTATGATGAAATAAGAACTGAGAAAGGATTTAAAAAAGCGAATCTGAAAGGAGGTATAATAACAAACTGTCTAAAAAAAGAGGAAGGTTTTTCTGTTAACGAGCGTATAGGAATAATATATAGTATTGACGATGGCGGAACAGTATATACAACAGATATAGGTATAATCAATGACGAAGAAAAGCGAACCAGACATGCTTATATATCCTTAGATGTTGAACAGAAAGACTTGAAAGGAAAAAATGTGGTTCACAGAAAGCCGTTAATAATTAATAAACTAATAAATTCTGTTGGAGGAGGAAGAGACGGAGAAATACTAATTGTTAAGGCGACTCCGCATGAAATAGATGATATAAGTATGGCAAACTATATGTATTATGAAATCCTTAAAGAAGGATCAAACAAAAGAATGTTGCCTCTGATATATATCAGCAAGAACAGAAATGGAATAACACTGATAGAACCGGACGAAATATACCGTATAGCAAGAGATCTTGGGGGTATAGCACATGTTATTACTGAAGAGTCTCCGGAATACTCAAAAATGCTGTGGTCAAAAAACAGAGAAAGAGGAGTTACAGGAGGAACTATTGGAATTTATTATCCAAACGGATGGATTGAAAGAATAGTACCTGTGACAGAACATACAGAAAAATTAAGAGGTAAAGACGGTTTCTTTTTTGAAGACAACTTTAAAGGATACAGGGGCTTATCAAGATTTATAATACAAAGAATAAGGGAAGCATCGTGCAGAAAACTAAAACCGCGTGAAATAAGAGCCTCAACAATAATAAATAATGTAAATCTTGAACTAATGCGTGAAAGACACGGTACAAAAGAAGAATTAGATAAGATGACAAAAGAACAGAGAGAATATATAGCCCTCCTGGAAGAAGACAACGACAGTCTTAGAAAAGATATAAAAGCTATTGAAGAAAGAGAACAGACTCTTAAAAAAGAAAACATGGAGCTTATGGCAAAACTTCAGAACATTCAAATTACTCTGGAACAGTACAAAAAGAGATATGAAAAAAGTCAAGAAATGGAAAACAAACAAACAGTAAATGTCAAAGTGGGTAATCTTGTTGAATTATATGACGGAGAAATACCACACATGATATTAACTGCACTGGAAAAAGCATTTAAACAACAACCTACCGGGACAAGACCTAAAGAGATTTTTAAAAGTATTCTTGAAGAACATAAAGAAGAAATTAACAAATATCAAGAAAGACAAAGAAGAACAATAGAGGAAATAAAAAATATATTCAAAGATAAAGAAACAGGAAAAAGAATAAGAAATCTTAAGCAACTAGGTTTCGAAGTAACAAGAGACGATCATGGATGCATACGTGTTCCGGGAATGGATAATATAGCAGAAAGTATGAGCGGAACTCCGGGAAAAGGCAGAGAAGATAAGAACGCACCTCAAAACATAGTAAAAAGATTTCTATATAAATCTAAATGAAACTACATCCACTCGTCTTCCCACTGCGCTAATTCTTCATCTGAAATAATCTTATCGGCTTTTCGTTTTATTTCCTTTTCTTCTGAGAATTTTGATCTTAAAATCAAGCCGTATATTATTCCCGCCAAGAATCCTGCCAGATGGGCTGCATGACCTATGTTGTCCTGTACAAATAATCCTGCTGCGTCTATCAAAATCCATATTATTGTGAGCGCTATTAATGGTATAGGACCCCAAAAATAAACCACCATTCTGGGTCTCAGTAATGTTAAAGCACCTAAAACAGCCATTATCGCTCCTGAAGCTCCTAATGAAAGGGCATTGGGATAAAACAACAAAGCGGCGAGATTTCCAAAAAAACCACCAACAATAAACAAAGCAATAAATCTATAACTACCTATTATTTTTTCAAGTATAATTCCAAAAAGAAACAAAGCAAATAAGTTCTGGAATAAATGTTCTAAACCAGAATGAAGGAATGTTGCTGAGATAAATCTCCAAGGTTCTGAAAAAGCCAAAGATGGTTTAAAGGCAAATCTTTTAGTTAATCCCTCCACAAAAACCTGCAAAAAGAAAATGAATATTATGATGAATATTAATTTCAAAGAGTACCATTTAAATGAAGCTTCGTTTTTCTTAGAAGCTGAATAGTGTTTTTTGTTTCTTTTCATATGAAAATCCTTCCTCTTCTAAAATCCTTTCTACGGTTTGCCATTTTGTTCTTGTTTCCTCTGGAAGTTTTTTGTTTCTTCTTAAATAATTCTTCAAAAAATTAATTGTGCGTTCATCAGAAGGGTATCCAGAACCAATATCCCCGTAATCATTGTATTTTTTCTTTATTTTCTCTATTTCTTTGTCTCTTGTAACCTTTGCCAAGATTGAAGCAGCACTAACAACAGGATATTTTTCATCTGCTTTGTGTTCCGCTATAAGTTCTGTTTTTTGATTCTTGATTCTCCCCTTGAGTTCAAGAGAGAAATATTTTGAATTAGAAGGGAGATCAATGAATGCTTTATCAGAATCTAATTTGTTGATTGCTATTGCCATGGCATTCATTTCTATCTGGTTTAAATTCATGATGTCCATCATTTGATTCAATTGTTTTGGCGATATTATGATTATCTCGTATGAATCTGCAATTTGCTTAATTTTATTAAACATAACTTCGCGTTTCCCTGGTGAAAGCTGTTTTGAATCTTTTACACCCAACTTTATTAACTCTTTTTCTTTGTTTTTCGATATTTTGACTCCTGCCACCACTAAAGGACCAATAACCGGGCCTCTTCCTGCTTCATCATAACCAGAGATTGACATAAATTGATAATTGTTTATGTATTTATATAAATTAAACCCAAACACTTAATTTTTTAAAGCTTGTTTGTGAAGTATATTATGACAGTTGGTTCTAAACAACTAACGAAATCGCACTCTTGATTGAGCTTTATAAAGCTCGGTAAGCGATTTCCACATCCGTGGTCAAACCATTTATTCACGCCCGAGTTTCGTTAGAGACGAGGTCGTGGTTTGATTGACCTTTGTAAAAGGTCATGTAAAAAGGCGTAGCGAGGTGGAGCAGCCTGGAGTGCTCGTTGGGCTCATAACCCAAAGGTCGGTGGTTCAAATCCACCCCTCGCTATGATCTTTCTTTTTTAGAAAAAAAGAAAGCTACATGTCCCAAAGAAAAAAACTATTGAGAGGAATAATGATCTTTCTTTTTTAGAGAAAAAGCTATTCCTGAATAATGTCAGTTATTGAAAGTGCATTCTAGAAAATAGAGGTCTAAAAAGATCTAATTAAAAGTATAGGTATTAGTCAAGTTTCAACAATTTTCTAAACAATACAGTCAAAGGCAAAGACATGATTATATAAAATCCAAGCCAGGTTACATCCTTACCCGCAAAAGGCAAAGGAAATGGAAGAACAAATATTAAATCTAATGGTGTATAAATATGCCTTATAAAACCAAGGGTTGGAACAACAACAAGAAATGTTAGAATTAATGGTTTCGCCATAAAACGGAACTGTTCCATTGCGAGTTCGTTCTGCTTTTTCATAAGCTCGAGAATCTTTTTTTCGTTTTTTTCCTTTCTCGCTTTTGACAAAGGCTCTTTAAGATCGTTCAACTCGAGTTTTATGCGCTTCATCTCCTTGTAGTTCCCAAAGAACCTGTATATCAAAGATATTGCCAGAGACACTAACGCAGATATTATCAACAAAGAATATATGGGTTCTATGCTCAAGACATAATCTGAAATCATAGTTTTTATTTTAGAGTTGAATTTTATAAAGATGTTATCTTCCGAAGAACTTCCTTATCAAAGGATGACTTTCTTCTAACTGATGCTGAGCCACTATCTCGTAGAGCTGATAAATTATCATTACAGCCAATAAAATACCTGTTCCTCTAGCCAAAGCCCCCATTATATCTGCGAAAGCGGCCAAGAAACCTACAAAAGCCCCGCCCAGCACAGCCAAAGCAGGAATATATCTGTCCAAAACCCTTTCGATAACCCTTGGGTCTCTTCTAAAGCCAGGTATTTGCATCCCTGTTCTTTGTATTTGGCTGGCAACAGACTTAGGATCCATTCCACTTGTGTTTACCCAGAAAACAGAAAATATTGTACTGAAGAACATTAAGAAAGCGGTATATGAAATAACCCGCAGAAAGTCAACAAAATAAACATTCCCGGAAACTAAATTAAGCATAAAGTTTGTTGGAGGGGATAAATAAAACATTAATCCAGAGGTTGCCTGGCCAGAAGCGTCAAAAGTTCCGAATATAGATATCCCTTTATCTGATAATAATTTGCCCCATACATCCATATTTATTAAAAATGCTGCCGCCAATATAACCGGCATATTGGAAGCATATATGAATTTCAATGGCCATTTTCTTCCAAATCCTCTTATTGAACCAAAAGACAATGGTATTTCAACCCTCATAGACTGAGCATAAACAACAATAACAAAAACAACTAATGTTATTATTAGAGGAGTTGCGAATGTTATTAGTTCCGTCATTGTAGCAGTTCCTCTAAATATTGATTGTATTAATGCGGGGATTATACCTACAAACACTCCGGTTTCAGTTAATTTGAAAGATAAGGCTTTGATGAAAATCTCTTTAGAGATACCTGCTGCAATAAATAAAGAAACTCCTGAACCGAACCCCCATTTAGAAACAACTTCGTCCATAAGCATGACTAATATAGCTCCAAAAGCCATCTGCAGAGCGACAAAAGTTATACCAAAGAATGTATTGCTTATCGGTTGTATTGCTCCAAACATGGTGAAAGCGAAACCTTCAACAAGAGCAAAAACAATTATTAATATTTTTTGGGTTCCCTGAAACATAACTTTTCCCTGATGTGTGTGGAGATCCCAATTTAGGATTTTGGAACCCACTAAAAGTTGCAAGATAATTGATGCAGAAACTATAGGACCTATACCTAATGTCACGATAGAACCAAAAGCCGCACCTAATAAAGTTGCAACTTGCTCAAATCTCGCATAACTGCTTTCAGATATTCCCCATAAAGGGATTTCTGTTAAAAAGAAATATAATGCCAGAATAGTGAATGTCCATTTTAACTTCTCTTTAAATGTAAGATTCCTTGTTGGTGATGCAACACCAGGAATTTTCTGTACTATTGTTTCAAAACTCACTATAAAACACCTTAAAGGTTGGATTATTAAGCCATTACAGCTTGTCCTCCTGCTTTTGTAATTTTTTCTTCTGCTGTCTTGGTGAATCCTTTTGCCTTAATTATATAAGCCCCGTCCAGTGTTCCTCTTCTCAAGACTCTTTTGTAAGGTGTTTTTGTTACGTTTGTTCTCACACCATCTTTTACTCTTTCTAAAACCTCTTTTATTTCTAAAACAGGAAGTTTTTCCATAAATACAATCACATTTACAA
>CAZKIC010000015.1:0-9336 GCA_964552785.1 uncultured archaeon | reverse complement strand
AAGTATAAGAAAAAGTACACGTAGTTGTAGGCGGATTGTGACAACCTGAGACAGCAGAAGGAAAAGGAAAGTTCAGATGCTAACGATTACGGCAAGATAGATAGTTACAGAGAAATAGTTGATAAGAGTGATGAGCTGGACATAATAATTGATAAAATAGAAGAAAAAGGAATAAAAAAAGGACTTGAGATTTTTAAGGACAAGTTTTACAAATCTTTGGAAGCACAGGGTTTCAGGAAGATGAATGTTCAGCCCGGGGACGAGTTTAATCATGTTTTTCATGAAGCAGTTATTGCAGAGGAAAGTGAAGACGAGAAAGGCAAGATCTCAGAGGTGTTTCAGGACGGATACATGTATAAAGATCTTGTTGTGAGACATGCAAAAGTTAAAATCAAGAAATAATGATTTTAAGCTTTTCACTTTACACGGAGGTAATTGGTATGAGCAAAGAAAAAATCATTTCATTACATTCAAAGCTTTTTTATTTACTTGGAGGTAGATTGGCATGAGTAAAGAAAAAATCATAGGGATTGATTTAGGAACTTCAAATTCACAAGCAGCAGTCATGATTGGAGGAAAACCGACTATAATACCGTCTGCAGAAGGAGCCACAGTAGCGGGAAAGATGTTTCCTTCTGTTGTTGCTTTTACAAAAGACGGTCAGCTTTTAGTTGGAGAACCTGCAAGAAGACAGGCAGTTTCCAATCCTGAAGGAACCATAATGGGCGCTAAAAGAAAAATGGGTACAAACCACAAGTTCAAGATATATGGCAAGGAATATACTCCACAGCAAATATCTGCTTTTATTCTACAGAAGATTAAAAAAGATGCAGAGGCTTTCCTGGGAGAGAAGATAAAGAAAGCGGTAATTACAGTGCCTGCTTATTTTGATGACAACCAAAGACAAGCAACCAAAGATGCAGGCAGGATTGCAGGTTTAGACGTAGTGAGGATGATAAATGAGCCTACTGCAGCTGCTTTAGCTTACGGTCTGGACAAAGATAAAAAAGAGCAGAAGATTCTTGTTTTTGATCTGGGTGGCGGAACTTTGGATGTAACAATACTAGAGCTTTCCGAAGGAGTTTTTGAGGTTTTAGCTACCTCCGGAGACACACAATTAGGTGGAAGAGATATGGATGAAGCCATAATCCACTATATTGTAGAAGAATTCAAAAAAACAGAAGGGGTGGATCTTACAAAAGATGATATGGCAATGCAAAGAATCAGAGAGGCTGCAGAAAAGGCTAAAATAGAGCTATCTACTGTAATGGACACAGAAATAAATCTTCCTTATATTACTGCAGACAGCACAGGACCCAAACATCTTGTTATGAAACTTAGCAGGGCTAAATTAGAGGAATTAATAGATCCAATAATTGAAAAATGTAAGCATCCTGTAGATCAGGCAATTAAAGATGCTAAATTGAAGAAAGAAGACATCTCTAAGATTATATTGGTTGGAGGACCAACAAGAATTCCAAAAGTACAGAAGTTCCTGGAAGATTACACAGGTATTTCTGTTGAAAGAGGAATAGATCCAATGGAGTGTGTTGCTACAGGAGCAGCGATACAAGGGGCTGTCTTAGCAGGAGATATGAAGGATATATTATTGTTGGATGTTACTCCTCTTACATTAGGTATTGAGACTTTAGGAGGGATTACCACACCTTTAATTCCAAGGAATACAACAATACCGACAAAGAAGAGCCAGATATTCTCTACTGCTGCAGACAATCAAACTGCTGTAACAATAAATGTTGTTCAGGGAGAGAGAACAATGGCTAAAGACAACACTTCTTTAGGATCATTTAATTTGGAAGGAATACCTCCTGCACCAAAAGGGGTTCCTCAGATAGAGGTTACTTTCGACATAGATGCTGATGGAATATTGCATGTTTCCGCAAAAGACAAAGGAACAGGAAAAGAGCAGAAAATATCTATTACAGCTTCTACAAAGTTGTCTGATGAAGAAGTAGAGAGAATGATTAAAGAGGCGGAAGAACATGCTGAAGAAGATAAGAAGGCCAAAGAGAAAGTTGAGCTTAAGAACAATGCTGAAAGTTTAGTATATACTGTTGACAAAACTCTTAAAGAGTTAGGAGATAAAGTAGATCCAAAACAGAAAGAGGAAATAGAGAAATTAAAAGCGGACGTTAGTTCTGCTCTTGGAAAAGACGATACAGAGGAGTTAAAGAAAGCTTACGAAGCATTATCTTCCAAAATTCAGGAGATAGGCGCTTCTGTTTATCAGCAGGCTGCGAATGCCGGACAGACAACAGATACATCCAAAGACAAAGAAAAAAACAAAGAAGATGAGAATGTTGTTGATGCGGATTTTGAAGTCAAGGATTCTGGAGACAAGAACAAAAAGTAATCTCTCTTTTGCTCTGTTTTTTGATGTTTAATTGTTTTTTGACTTTCATGGGTGTCGTAAGAGAGATTATGAAAGGGGTGATGATATGAATTTGAAGCCTATAGGAGAGAGAGTCATCATAAAACCAGAAAAAAAGGAAGAAAAGACAAAAGGTGGAATATACATTCCTGAAAATGCAAAAGATGAAAAAAAAGCAGGAGTTGTTATAGCTGTTGGATCTTTAGACTCTAAAAAATACGACATAAAGAAAGGAGACAGAATAGTTTACGGAGGATATAGCTCTGATGAGATAGAGCTGGATGGAGAGAAATACATAATAATAGACGCGAAAGACGTTCTCGCCAAGCTGGAGTGAGAATCTCTGTTAGATTACTCTTGAATTGCTTTTGAAAAATATAAAAAGGGGTGATGTTAATGAGCTCAAAACAAATTATGTTTGATGAAAATGCAAGGAGTGCGATATTGAAAGGTATTGACAAGGTTGCGAATACTGTGAAGGTTACTTTAGGACCTAAGGGAAGAAATGTTATTCTTGATAAAACTCTACATCCCACAGTTACGAATGACGGGGTCAGCATAGCCAAAGAAATAGAACTGCACGATAAATTCGAGAATATAGGAGCAAAACTTATAAAAGAGGTTGCTTCAAAGACACAGGATAATGCCGGAGATGGAACAACCACAGCGACACTTCTTGCTCAAATAATGTCTCGCGAGGGATTGAAAAATATAACTGCTGGAGCAAATCCTATGGAAGTAAAGAAGGGTATAGAGAAAGCTACTGCAAAAGTTATAGAATACATCCAAAAAGAGAGTGTGGATGTCAAGGACAAAAGCAAGATTGCCCAAGTAGCAACAATATCTGCTAACAATGATGCAGAAATAGGTAATCTGATAGCTGAAGCCATGGAAAAAGTAGGGTATGATGGAGTCATAACTGTAGAGGAAGCCAAAAGCATAGAAACAGAATTGGAAGTTGTTGAAGGAATGCAGTTTGATCAAGGATTTATAAGTCCGTACATGGCCACAGATCATGAGAAGATGATAGCAGAGCTTGAAGATCCTTATATTCTTATAGCGGACAAGAAAATAAGTGCTATGAAAGATCTAATACCGGTTCTTGAGAAAGTTTCTCAGGAAGGCAAACCTTTGCTTATAATAGCAGAGGATATAGAAGGAGAGGCACAAGCTGCATTAATACTAAATATAATAAGAGGTACATTGAAAGTTTGTGCTGTTAAAGCTCCTGGTTTCGGAGATGAGAGGAAAGAAATGCTGGAAGACATAGCTATTTTAACTGGAGGAAAAGTTGTTTCAGAGGAAAAAGGAATGAAACTTGAGACTGATGCAATAAACTCTTTGGGAATGGCAAGAAGGATAACTGTAGATAATGAAAGAACAACAATTGTTGAAGGTAAGGGAGAGAAGAAGTTGATAGAGGCCAGAAAGAGTTTGATAGAGTCTCAAATAAAGATGGCTGATAGCGATTATAAAAAGACAGACCTCAAAAAGAGACTTGCCAAACTCGGCGGAGGAGTGGCAGTAATAAAAGTAGGTGCTGCTACAGAAACAGAGATGAAGGAAAAGAAGATGAGGATAGATGATGCCCTGAATGCTACTAAAGCAGCTGTTGAAGAGGGAGTTATACCAGGTGGAGGAGTTACTCTTTTGAGGAGTGTGGAATCCCTCAAAGATATGGATGTTGAAGGAGATGAAAAGGTAGGGGTTGATATTGTAAGAAGGGCACTTGAAGAGCCATTGAGACAAATAGCAGCCAATGCAGGAAAAGAAGGTGCAGAAATAGTGTCGAAAATAAAAGAGAGTAAAGATAAATCCTACGGTTACAATGCAAAGAAAGACGTGTTTGAGGATCTCCTTAAAGCAGGAATTATAGATCCTACAAAAGTTGTAAGGTCGGCTCTTCAGAATGCATCATCTATTGCAGGGATGGTGTTGACAACAGAAGCCCTTGTTACGGATTTTGATGCGGAGAAAGATGAGAAGGCCGCAACAATCATCATCTAAGGTCTCTTTTTATCTTTTTTTGTTTTTTATCATGTTTGAATGATTTTTGAAGAAGGTGATTTTGATTACAAAGAAGGATTATTATGAAATTCTGGGTGTTGGCAGAAATGCATCTCAGGATGAGATAAAGAGAGCGTACAGAAAAATGGCGCGAAAATGGCACCCAGATGTTAACCCAGATAATAAAAAAGAAGCCGAGAGGAGATTTAAGGAAATAAACGAGGCTTTTGAAATCCTGGGGGATGAAAACAAAAGAGCGCAATATGACAGATTTGGTCATTCCGCTTTTGAAGGCGGACATGGTTTCGGGGGTTTTTCAGGAGGTTTTGGCGGATTTTCAGGTTTTAATTTTGAGGATTTGTTCAGAGAAACCGATTTCGGAGACATATTTGATATATTTACCGGCGGGAGGAGCAGGAGTAGAGGACCTGCACCAGGGGCTGATTTGAAGTATGATTTAACAATTTCATTGGAGGATGCATTCAAGGGAGTTATTACTTCCATAAATATTCCTGTTTACGATGTCTGTTCATCATGTGATGGCACAGGAGCAAAAAAAGGCAGTTCAATTACAAAATGTGACAGATGTAATGGTACGGGAGAAATAAAGAAAGTTCAGAGATTAGGTCCATTCCAATCTGTACACATACAGGCTTGTGATAAATGCGATGGAGAAGGTAAGATTATCAAAGAGAAATGTTCAACCTGCAATGGTTTAGGGAGAGAGAAGAAACAGAAGGATGTTGAGATAAAGATTCCTGCAGGTATTTATGACGGAGCTCATTTAAGGGTTCCTGGAATGGGCGAGCCGGGAACCAAAGGAGGAGAAAACGGAGATCTTTATGTTGTTATACATATAGAACCCCATGATATTTTTGAGAGAAAAGGGGACGATTTGTTTTGCAACAAGAGGATTTCAATAAAGGATGCTGTTTTAGGAGGAAAAGTCAAAGTTAAAGGTATAGACGGAGAGGAAATAGAGATTAAAATTCCAGAGGGAACAGAGAGCCATACAGTATTCAGAGTTAGGGGTAAAGGAATGAGTGTATTAAACAGGAGTTCCAGAGGAGATTTGTTTGTCAAGGTTGTGATTGATATTCCAAAGAGATTAACAAAGAGACAGAAAGAAGCAATATTGGAGTTTGACTCAGGAGATTTTAAACAGGAAGGAGGTTTTTTTGACAGATTCAAAACAGCTTTCAGCTGAGAATTAAGAAGAGGTGATGTTTATGAGTAAAGATTTTGTAGAAGTTGAGGTTGCTGAGGCTTATAAGCCTGATGCAGGCAGGAGTATAGCAAGATTAGACAGCTCTACAATGTCTAAGTTAGGTGTCAAGGCAGGAGATATAGTTGTTATTGAAGGTAAGTCCAAGGCTCCTGCTGTTGTCTGGAGGGCACGTCCCGAGGATGATAATTTAGGAATTGTAAGGATAGACGGAATTACAAGAGGGAATGCATCTACTTCTTTAGGCGAGAGGGTTAAAGTCTACAAAGCTGATGTTAAAAATGCAAAAAATGTTTTAATAGCCCCTACTGAAGAAGTAAGATTTTCAGGAGATCCTAGAATGTTTTTCGGAGAGAGAATGCTGGGAAGGCCTTATATAAAAGGCAACAAAATAGCTATTAATGTTATGGGTACTGTTTTTTATTTTGTTGTTGCGCAGACCTCTCCTAAAGGTGTTGTTCTTATTACAGAAGACACAAATATAGAAGTTTCTTCTACTCCTATTAAGTTTCAGGAGAGCAAAATACCTACTGTTTCTTACGAAGACATAGGAGGATTGGACGAAGAAATATTCAGGATTAGAGAGATGGTTGAGCTACCAATGAAACACCCACAGGTTTTTGAAAAATTAGGGGTTGGAGCTCCTAAAGGGGTGCTTTTGTATGGTCCTCCAGGAACAGGAAAGACTTTACTTGCCAAGGCTGTTGCGAATGAAGCTGATGCCAATTTTTATACATTGAACGGTCCTGAAATAATGAATAAGTATTATGGAGAATCCGAGAAGGCTTTGAGAGACCTTTTTGACGAGGCAGAGAAAAATGCTCCTTCAATAATCTTTATTGATGAGATTGATGCTATCGCACCTAAGAGAGAGGAAGCCGGAGGAGAGCTGGAAAGAAGAATTGTCTCTCAACTTCTGACTTTGATGGATGGTTTGAAAGGAAGAGGACAGGTTATTGTTATAGGTGCCACCAACAGGCCGGATTCTATTGATCCTGCATTAAGAAGACCGGGCAGATTTGACAGAGAGATGGAAATAAGCATGCCTAATGAGAAATCCAGAAAAGAGATATTAGAGATACATACAAGAGGGATGCCTCTCGCGAAAGATGTAGATCTTGGAAAAATAGCAGAATTTACTATGGGTTATACAGGGGCAGATTTGTCTGCTCTGACCAAGGAAGCTGCTTTGTCCGCTTTGAGGAAACACATTCCAGAGATTCAAAAGATGGATGAAGTTTCTGTAGAGTTTTTGAACAAGCTTTCTGTTTCAATGAAAGATTTTATTAACGCTTACAGGATTGTGCAGCCTTCTGCATTAAGAGAGGTTATTATCAAAACTCCAAAAGTCAAGTGGGACGATATTGGAGGGCTTTCAGATGTAAAAGAATCTCTTAGGGAGGTTGTCGAATGGCCTTTGACACACCCAGAATATTTTGAGGAGTTCGGTATTAAACCACCAAAAGGAGTGCTTTTATATGGTCCTCCAGGAACAGGAAAGACTCTTTTAGCGAAAGCAGTAGCGAACGAGGCTCAAGCTAATTTCATATCTGTTAAAGGACCTGAACTCATTAGCAAGTGGGTCGGTGAAAGTGAGAAACATATTCGTGAGATTTTCAGGAAAGCAAGACAAGCCGCACCAACTGTTATATTTTTTGATGAATTTGATGCTATAGCTTCTTCAAGAGGGCTTCATGCATCAAGCACAGGAGACAGTATTGTCAATCAACTTTTGACAGAAATAGACGGAATAGAAGAATTAGGACAGGTTGTTGTAATTGCTGCAACCAATAGAAAGGATTTGATTGATCCTTCGTTGTTGCGTCCGGGAAGATTTGACAGACATATAGAAATAGGAATGCCAGATCTTAAGACCAGAGAAGAGATATTTAAGGTCCATACAAAGAATATGCCTCTTTCCAAAGATGTTAATTTGAAGGAGCTGGCTAAAAAGACAGAAGGCAAGACTGGTGCAGACATAGAATCTATCTGCAGAGAAGCCGCTATGCTGGCTATTGGAGAAATCAGAAACAAAAAAAGGAAGAAGAAAGAAGTTACAATGAAAGATTTTGAGAAGGCATTGGAGAAAATTAAAAATTAATCATCTGTATCTTTTCTTTTGAACTGCCTTCTCGATTATTGATCTTCTACCATTGCTTTTTTCCTGGAATTTTTTGAGGATTTTTTCAGCTTCCTGGAAAGGTGCTTCAATAAAAGAAAATTTATCGTATATCCTGATGTTTTTTATGACGCGGGTGTCAACTTTAGCTTCTTTGCTGATAAAGACAAGCAGTTTGTCAGGATTCATTCCGTCTAATCTGCCACGAGCGACAAACAGACGCGTTTTACCTTTCTGGTCTATTGTAATTTCTCTGTCATCATATCTTTTGTTGTATTTCTCATCATTTACCATAGGAAGTTCTTCTTTTCTTATATTTACTCTTGCCATTTTTTTGATTTCTTTCAATTTGCGATATTCAGAAGGAGTTATGAATGTTATGGCAGTGCCTTTCTTGCCTGAACGTCCTGTTCTTCCGATTCTGTGTATGTAAGACTCTAAATCTTGTGGCAGGGCGTAATTGATTACATGAGTAAGATCATTGACATCTATACCTCTTGCAGCAACATCTGTAGCGACAAGAATATTTATTTTGAAAGTCTTGAATTTTTCCAGTATCTTTTCTCTTCTTGACTGGGTCATATCGCCATGCAGACAATCAACATCATAACCCCTGACTCTCAGCTTCCTTGAAACGTTTTTTACATCATTCTTTGTTCTGCAAAAAATCAATCCATAGAACTCTGGTTCAAGATCAATAATTCTCCACAGGGCTTCAAACCGGTCAGATGCCTGAACTTCGAAATAAATCTGGTCTATTAAGTTGGTTGTTATTTCTTTCTCAATCCTTATAACTTCATAATTTCTCATGTATTTTTTCGCAAGATTTAGTATTTTTGGAGGTATTGTTGCTGAAAATAACAACATCTTTTTATTTCTGTTTGTTGTTTTCAGTATTTTTTCAACATCATCAATGAAACCCATATTCAGCATTTCGTCCGCTTCATCCAAAACAGCATAAGATACATGACTTAGATCCAATGTACCTCTGTTGATATGATCTAAAACTCTCCCAGGAGTTCCGACAACAATATCTATCCCTTTCTGGAGCTTTTTTATCTGCGGTTCTATAGATTGGCCTCCATAAATTGGGAATATGCTTAATTTTTTGTTTTTCAATGAGTTTATTTCTTCTGAAACCTGTATTGCAAGTTCTCTTGTTGGTGTCAGTATTATTGCCTGCACATGTCTTTGGTTTTCTTCCAGCTTTTCTATTAAAGGTATTCCGAAGGCGGCGGTTTTTCCTGTTCCTGTTTGTGCCTGTCCTATAACATCCTGAAATCCTTTTATCAGCAAAGGAATTGTTTTTGCCTGTATTGGTGTAGGTTCTTCGAAACCTTTTTTTTCTAATGCTTTCAAGGTATTCTCAGAAATACCTAATTTTCTAAATTTTTCCATTCTATCATCTCTTTTTTTATAGTTTAGACAGAACATAGAATATAGCGATAGTACTCGTAATACGACTTACATCGGTTTTTCCTGTGTCTGTCAAGCCGTTTCTTTAGAATTAAACGGCTTCTAACGCCAAAATTTTAGTTTTGTGTTATTTTTTTGTATAAAATATTTACAGCATCTGTTGGTGTCCAAGTGCCT
>CAZKIC010000014.1:0-9653 GCA_964552785.1 uncultured archaeon | reverse complement strand
GATATAAAGAATCCTCTCATTTCTTAAGAAATATTGGTTTTAAGGATTATGCGATTATAGATTTTCATATTGTTGATATTCTTGTCGAGCATGACATCATAAAGAAACCAAAAACATTGAGCAAGAAAAAATATCTCGAAATCGAGGATCTCTTGCGGAAGATTTCTGAAAGTTTAAACTTAACTCTCGCGGAACTCGACCTTTACCTTTGGTATCTGGAAACAGGAACGATTTTGAAATAACTCACTCTACAAACACTCTTTTATAGCTTTTTCTTCCTTTTATATCGATCACTCTTTTGTCTAATGGTTTGTCGTTCATAATCAAAGGCTTTCTTATTAAATCAATTGGGCAAAGATAAATACCTTTCAAGAAGTTGTTGTCAAACTCCGCAGCAATATAATATCTCTCTTCTATTTCAGATGAGTCTGTTTTTTGGAGATCATAACATATAAAATATTTGAATTTTCCGAAAAAATAATGCTCCCTTACAAGATCATCGTCAATAGATTCGATCCTATGGGGTAAAGCAACACAACTCAAATCCTTGCAAAAATAACTTGTAGGATGAGTTTTCCCAAAGAATTCACGCAATTCGATCTCATCTTTCATGTATTTGAACAGCAGTAAACATTCATCAGAAACAACATTTCGCTCAAAAACAGTGTCCTTAAGCTCAATTAATTTATCTCTAATGTTTTCATAAACATTCTGCATAAGTCTATTTTTGTATATAGTTTTAAAAGTATTTCGTATAATATTATCATACGGTGATAATGTGGTGTTAAGCAGAATATCGGGTGTTGGCAAATCAATATATAATGTAGTAAAACAAACATTAAAGACAGATACGGTGGAAGAAGCAGGAAAATCGACATTATATGGAGCAATAGTTGGTGTGGTTGTTTATTCTGTGGGAAAAATAATAACGGGAAATGAACCGGTTTATGAACAGATTCTTCAGGAAGCAGGGATAATTGCTGGCTCACTAACAGGATCTTTAAAAGCAGGAGAAAGTGATAAGATTGTAGTTAAAGCAGGAATATCCTGTGGTTTAGCTGCTTTGGCTGGTTATGAACTACCTAATATACTCATACATGTTTCTGATTTAAGTGGAAACTATTATTTAATGAATGCTATGGAACATTTAGAGGGGATGAATAAATACGGCGCGATGATATTGGGTTCTGTGCCTCTGCTAAAACTAACAAAAAGCAACAAACCCAGCAGAGAAAACCTAAATCAGCAGAACAACAACCCCTAAAACAAAACAATATATAGAGAACAACCAAAACTTATTTTTCTTTATTATGAACATAAGGGAATTAAGGAAAAATAATGATAAGATTAATGTTGTAAAGAATGAAAAAATTAAAGTTGAATTTATGTATGCGCCTTCAAATTCCAATAAATTTGCTCCTATAATCAGAGGAATGGACAGAAGGAATGAAAATTTGGCGGCTTTTTCTCTGTCTATTCCTTGGTATAAGGCGACAGATATTGTCATTCCGCTTCTAGAAACTCCGGGAAATAATGCTAGAGTTTGGAACAAACCTATTATTAGTGAGTTCAAGGGATTAAGTTTTCTTTTTTCCGGTTTTATGAATCTTGTAAACAATAAAACAAATCCAGTAAGAATAAAAGAGAAACCTATAAATTCCAAAGAATTGAATTTTGATTCTATAAAATTGTTAAACAAAAAACCTATTAAAGCGGCAGGCAAAGTTGCTATTGTTAAAAACAGCCACATACTCTTTGATTTCTTAAAAGCAAGCAACTCCCTGATCTCTTTTCTTGTGAATATTATTACAGCTGCTAAAGAAGCGAGATGTAAAACTGAAAAGAAAAATAAATCCGGTTTTGAGAAGTAAATTGAATATAAAGCAAGATGGCCTGAAGAAGATATTGGCAAGAATTCAGTTGCTGCTTGAATTACTGATAAAATTAATTCATTCAACATAAGTATATTTGAACTCTGATTTTTAAAAAGAACTAAACTATTTCTTCTACTTTAGAACCTATATACACCCTATAAAAATCATCAATTTGTTGTTTAGAAAAGACAGGAGGTTTTGAAGAAGGATTTGGATTCTCTGGATTATATGCCGTTTCACAATGAGGACACAGCAAAATAGCTTTTCCGCTGCCACCTATTTCTGCAGAAAGTACCTGAGGGCCTTTATGCATTCCGTATTCTTCGAGATGATGATAACACTCACTTTCCCTAATATACGGCTCTATTCTCCTTAGTTCATCTTCAGAAAGCCTTTCAAAGCCATTAGTTGGTCTATGAGAATCTATAATTCCATAAGTTCTTCTTTCTGACATTAATACTGTCATAAAAAACACTCGCGAATTGTATGTCTTTCTTCTTCCGAAGAGAAAGACAACAATGTACACATACAATATAGACATTATATTGTTTCAACATATATATAAATATATCGATACTTTTTGAACTGATAATCCTGCAAATATCATAACATTATATAGAAATTAACTAATCTAACATCCTGGCTTTGCCCGAACTAATTAATATATCTGCTGCTTGTCTTGGCGCAACAACTTTTTCTCGGGCACTCCAGGGCCCGTAAGTTTCCAAGTCGTCAGCAACAAATTCTGGTATGTCTTCCAAAACTTCTATCTTGATGAAGTCTTTCTCGTTTGTTTTCTTCTCAACCGGTTCTTCTTGCTCTTTTGCTTCTTCTTTTTCTGAATCAGCTATGAGCTTGTCTATACTTATATGGTTCTCAGATATAAGATTAGTTAATGCGTCAAAGAATTTTTCTTCTCTTTTGTTCATATTCTTTGGTTTTTTTTGTTCTTTTGACCTTACGAACCTTAAAGCGGAATTTATTATTTTCTGCTCTCTTCTCTCAAAAATAAACTTTATTACTGGCAAAGTGCTTTGATATTCTATTGACCCTAATGATGATTTCTTCATTTTTTTGTTTAAATATTTTGAGACTTCCTCATAGAAGTTGTTTGGTATTTCCTGTAGTGTTTTTGACTCCCTCTCTTTTTTCTGTAGGTCTCTCAAGAATTGGAATGTTATAGTCATAAAGTAAAATTGTTGGTGTAAGGTTAAATAGTTTTTTATCTAATTTAGTTTATGTGGATTGAAAAATACAAACCAAAAAATCTTGAAGACTTTGTCGGAAATCGTTTAGCTGTAACAAAGATTGAAAAATGGTTTTCAAAATTCAAAGAACAAAAGAAAAAAGCTTTGTTTATTGAAGGCCCGAATGGTGTTGGGAAAACTTTGCTGGTTGAACTGTTAGCAAAAAAATTAAATTATAATGTTATTGTTATTGATTCTTCAGAAAAAAGAAATGAGAAATCTATCAAAGAACAATACTCTCTAAGTTCTTCTCAGGGTTCTTTATTCTTTAAAGGAAGAGTGTTTTTGTTTGATGAAATGGAAGCCCTTTCTGGTTTAAGGGATAGGGGTGCGTCTAAAGCAATCCTGGATATAATTAAAGAAACAAAACACCCTGTTGTTATAACAACTTCTGATGGTAATGATTCAAAAATCAAAGGCCTAAAAACGAGTTCAGAAGTCGTAAAGATGGAGCCCATAGGGACGCACGACATTGTCAATTTTTTAAAAGGTATTCTTAATGAAGAAAAGATACAATATGATGAAAAAGTTGTTACGCAAATAGCACGGTCTTCTGGAGGAGATTTAAGATCAGCATTATTAGATATGGAAATACTCTCGGCCCTGAAGGAGTTAAAGTACGAAGACCTCAAAGAGTATGAAGGGAGAGATGTGAAACAAAAATTAAAAGAAGTTCTCATGATTGTGTTGAAAACCAAGAGTCTCTCCAATGCTCTGAAATCTACAGAAAATGCATCATTCGACCAGAATGAGTTCTTGGAGTGGATTAGAGAAAACATACCGTATGAGTACCGCAAGAACAAAGATTTGGCTGAAGCTTATTATTATATCTCAAAAGGAGATATATTCAACAACAGAATCATAAGGAGGCAATATTGGAGATATTTGGTTTATGTTTATGGTTTATTAGCTGGGGGGGTTGCGGTATCAAAACAAGAGAAGTATACAGGAATGCCAAAACTTAACTATCCTGAAAAAATAAAGATGTTGTCTATACTAAAATTCAAAAAAGCTGAAGAAAATCAAATAAAGAAAGAGCTCTCAAGAGATTTGCATTGTTCTTTTAAGAAGATGAGATATTACGATGGATTAATACATAGAATGAGAGAAACAGGAATTATGTAAACATTAAAAAGCAATAAGAAGAACACCAAAAATCATACCAATTACAGATATTAATTTTTTCCTTAAATGCTTCTCATGGAATAAAAGACCGCCGAAAAATGAAGAGAATAAAGTTGAGGTTCTTCTTACAGGTATTACAAGACTTACCAAAGCAGATGGTATAGATATTGCGTAAAGTATCAAAATATTGGAGGACAAATTCAACAAAGAAACAAAAAACACTTCCTTCTTTTTAAAAAGTACAATAATATCAATAAGATCTTTTGTTTTAAAAATATATATTAAAATAAAAAAAGACACGAATAATGCTGTGAAGAATAGATTTGTGAGTGCATTCACATCTTTAAGTATTAGTTTGTCTGTTACCCCTGAAATACTGAAAAAGACAAGCATAATAAAAACATGATATATGAATTTTGTCCTCTTAGACCTAAAATGAAAAAAGCTATAGATTTCTGATTCTATTTTTTCTTTTTTCAGTATTCGCTTCAGTTTAATAAAATGCTGTTTTATTGGTCTTTTCTTTGAGCCATGTGCTGTAACTTCAAGAATAAAAGCAAACACGATCACTATGATTATTCCAAGGAATTGAACAAATGTGATGGATTCTGAAAGAATTACAGAGGACAAAACAAGCAAGACAATTGGACTTAAATTAATCATGGGACTGACTAAAGAAATCTCATAAGTTTTTAGAAGGTGGAGGTAAAGAATCGATGAGCTCAAAATGCTCAAAGATTTTATTAAAAACAAAAACCAATGAGTATAGACTGTTGAGAAATCAAGATACGTAAAAGAGAAAACAAGAGCGCTATGAAATAATTTCCTATTACAATCTCCTTTGTTTCTATTTTTTCAGAAAGGATTTTTTTAGAGATTATATCATTTAAACCGAATAAAAATGCAGAGATAAGAGCCAATAACAACCAGGTATATGTCGTAAACTCACCTTTTCGGGATGTTGATGCCTAACTTTGTGATCATGTAAAAGTAAAAGCTTATTAGTAATATGATCACAAAAAGTATGATTATTATTTTGTGTTTATTTTTGTGTTTTTGGTATTTTTTCCTGTGCTTATGTCTTGCTATATCTAAGAGTTCGTCTCCAAAGTAAATGGAAAGGAATGTTCCTGCCATAGATATTAGAATTATTATCCAATAGGGTATTGGATTAAGGAGAATCACCTTAAATAATTTAAGAATGGTGGTTTTATCAAAAATCTCTATATTGAAAACAAGGTTGAATATTATAGAAGACAATGCTACAAACCAGACAAATATCTCAGAATAGATCATTCTTATCTTTGCTATAACCCTTAAAGGAAAATCAAGTATAAAACCAGCATCAGCAATTGGAGTGCATAAAACAAAAAACGCCCACGTCAACAGAGTTACAGAAAAGCCGTCGTTTATTCCGTATTTGTATGACATGAAAATAAAATAAAGCAATACAATAGTAAGTATAGAAAGAAACCTAAAAAGCACGTTCCTTTTTGTTTCGTGTAGAATGTATTCTGATTTTAGAATTGTTCTCCCTAAAAAAGACATAAGTATTATTTGGAAAAAGATTATATAAAATTATAATACGACAAATGCAGCAACCCATAATATAAGCAAAACAAGGCCGAAATAAAAAAAACCTTTCAATGATCCGAAAACAAATTTTACAATAACAAAAGCAAAGCCGAAAAGAAGCAACGAATAAAATGCCAATTCAGGGACTGAAAAAGTTGGCACAGAATCATGGAAAGATTGTGTAGCGCCAAACAAAACAAGTACAACTTTCAATGTTGTGTTTATTGCGCTGCTTAAAATTATAAATAATGCTTCAAACATTTTTGAAAGTATTTCAGATGCCATAAATAAGAATAAGGTATAAGGAGAATATATAATTATTCTATTTTATTCCCTGCATTCTTCGCATATCCATTCATCATTAACCTGCCGGAGATCATCAGAGTATTGAGAACAGGAATCACAAAGACCCGAGATTGTTTGCTCCCACCTTTTTACAATTTCAACTCTCCTTTTTAATTTTTCTGACAGAATCTCCAACAATTCTGGAGCTGTCAATAATATTTCTTTTTCTCCAATTATGCCGACTAATTTTTTCCCCTCAACTATCGGCAAAACAGATATTCTGCTCTCGACCATTACCTTTGCCGCTTCAAGCAACGTGTTTTCCGGACTCAGAGAGATTGTTTTTTTCTTTGAGATTATCTCGTGAGCATAAATCTTAGACAAATCTCTTCCTTTCGCGACTTTGTTTATTATATCCTTCGAGGATAACATCCCCAAAAACTTTCCTTTTTCTATAATCGCTATTGAGCCTACATGACTTCCAGACATTATCCTTGCCGCATTCAAAAGAGTATCGTTTGGGCTCATTGAAATAACTTCTGTTTTCATAACTCCTTCTAATTTAACCATTTTTATCACCATTTAAACTTGTGATTTGATATTTAAAAAAGTGTTTCATATTGGATTAAATATTATTTATAAAAATTAGAAAACAATAAGGGTTTATGGGAAGACCAAAAGGGCCTGATATGAAGAAGATTTCTGTTATTATAGAAACTCTCAAGAAAAATCCAGAGGGTTTGTGGATTATGGAACTGTCGAGAGCTACAGGTATTTCAAAAAGCACAGTTCACAGATATATACAAAATGATCTTAAAGATCTTGTAATAGAATCAAAAAGCTTTTCTGGTCTGGTAAAGGTTTACAAACTTAAAGACCAATATCTAAAAAGGGGATAATATGATTGTTTCTGTTTTTTATGAAGGCAAGGAGAGTAAAGTTTCTGTTAAAGAAAATGATAAGTTGAGGGATATCGCTCTAAAATGCAACATAAATCCTGAAACCGTATTAATAAAAATTGATAATGAAATACATGACCAAGAAGAAACGATAATAAAGGAAAAAGGAATAAAAAAGATAGAATTCATGAAAGTTATATCAGGAGGGTAGTGTAAAATCAACAATAGATATAAACTATCACGAAAAATTTTAAATAATGGGGTAGGAAATATATTAAGGTGATGTGAATGTCAGGAAATTTAGTTAAACTTGATTCAGGAAACTTTCAAAAAGAAGTTATTGAGAGTGATATTCCTGTAATAGTTGATTTTTGGGCAGAATGGTGCGGACCTTGCAGAATAATAGGCCCAATTTTCGAGAAACTCTCAAATGAATATGAAGGCAGGCTGAAATTCGGAAAATTGAATGTAGATGAAAACCAACAAATAGCAGGTCAGTTCGGAATACAAGGAATTCCTACAATGATGGTGTTTAAAGACGGAAACATCGTGGATAGAATTGTTGGAGCTATGCCCGAACCCATGTTAAAACAAAGAATAGACCACATTCTTGAACATATAGAATGATGGAGGGAAAAAATGTTTGAAGCAAATGAAGGAAAGACCGACAGAATAATAAGAGCTATTATAGGGGTTGTGTTATTGGTGGCTGGATATTTTGTTCAACAGCCATGGAATTACATAGTTTATGTTCTTGGTGCAATATCTTTAGTAACCTCGATAACAGGATTTTGTCTTATATACAAAATCTTCAAAATTAACACAAAAAAATAACAATTGGTGGATTAATGGATATAGAAAAGAACATCAAGAAAAGTCTTGATGGTTTAAACAGAGAAATTAATAGATTAAAGAAGATAATAACTGGAAACAAACAAGGGGTGTTTCCTACAACCCCTCTGAATGTCTTTAGATTGAATACATCAGGTATAGATAAGGTTGATGGAAAATTAGTTATGGTGGATGCAGTTTCTCCATACAATAAAATTTCTGCTAATCTGGTAATTACTGAAAGAATAAAAGGCAAGGTAAAGAAAATAGACGATTACGGAATTACATTAGAAGATGCAGAAAAAAGTGTATACACTAATGGAAAATTGACAAGGAAAGATCCGAATAAATACAAAAGTATTATAATATACCATCACATCATAAACTATATATCTATTTTAGAGTGATTTTATGAGTTATGTAAAATTGGAGTTATTTACCTCACCCACTTGCCCAAACTGCCCTTCTGCAGAAAAACTTGTGAAAGAAATCTCTAAAGAGTATGAGGATTTGAAAGTTTCTTATTTCAGCACAGCAACAGGAAGAGGGCGTAAAAAGGCAAAAAATTATGGTATTCAGTCTGTTCCTACAATAATAATTACTTCTGATAATTTCTCAGAGATAAGAGCCATAAGAGGAACTCCTAGAAAAATACATCTGGAGAATATTATAAGAGAGGGGTTTGGATTAGATACATTAAAGGAAGAGAAAAAAGGGATTCTTTCGAGAATATTTGGGAAAAATTAAACAATCTTGGAGTAGATATAAGCATCCCTGTATTCTCCAGCTCTTTTGTTATGTATAACTTTTCTCAATACACCTTCTTTTTCATATCCTGATTTAATCGCCACTCTTTCTGATGCTTTGTTTTGAAGCTCCATAATGATTTCAAATCTCTTTATTCCTTTCTTAATTCCGAATTCTTCTATCAGTTTAACGGCTTTTGTAGCTATTCCTTTGCTGTGGTAAGATTCATCAACAAAATAACCTATCTCTGCTATGTGCTGTCTTTGTTGGTTTATTTTTAGACCTATACCACCAACAACTAAATCATCCAACAATATTACAAAAGCGTATTGTACGCCCTTTTCTGATTTTTCAATCATCTCTTTTATGTAGTTTAATTCCTCTTCTATAGATTTTGGCCGAACTCCAAAATACAAGAAATTATCATTGTTAAGTATTTCAAATAACCTTTCCGCGTCAGAATACTTTATTGGTCTTATTTTTATCATATCTATTATTAGTTTTTGATTTATTAATAACATAAGGAAAAAGAAATTTTAAAGAAAGTTATATGGAGATTATTCTGCATCTGAAGCAGCAGAAATGTGTTTTATTATCACTATGTCCCCGATAGCTTTAACCATGGGATAAGGAACTATAACACCAGGCTTTCCTCCTACAACTTGGCTTAAATATGATCCTTTTATTGCTTCAACAACTAATGCTCTCATTCTGAATTTAGTAAGGTCTAATTCCATATCTATAACTTTTCCGCAGTATGCTCCTTTGTCTGTGAAAATGTCTTTTCCGATAACTTTAGACATGTCGTGTTCATTTACTTCCATAAACAATTCACCTCAATTAGTATGATATATATTGTAATTATAGACTAATTAATATTTAAAACCTTTGTACTTTTTAATATTCTTGGTATATCGAGATAGAGAAAATTATATATATGAGTTAAATCTTAGTTGATTGTATAATTAGTCGTTAGGCTTTTTATATCAAACAGAAAGGGAGATGAAACAGATGGATAAAAATGCCACTTATAGAGGGATAGTTGGTTCTTTTGCTAATGGTTTTTTGGG
>CAZKIC010000013.1:0-10337 GCA_964552785.1 uncultured archaeon | reverse complement strand
AAACAAGAAGGATTGCTGCTACAATTTTCGCATTTTTGGTGAGTTTTATTGCCATAAAGCTTAATAAAAGCTGTAAATTTTTTAAAATGTTGTCTTCCAAATATAGTTGTTTATACAACTTTTTACAAAAGATAGTAATGTGCTCCTGTGGTGTCAGCCCTTTTTCAAAAAAGGGTTGAGATCCCAAAAACATACGAAGTTGTTAATAAAAAGCAAAGATATTAAGTGCTCCTGTGGTGTAGTCCGGCAAACATCTCGGCCTCTCGGCGCCTTTTTCGCTAACGCGAAAAACCCGCGGGAAAAAGAACGCGGGAATGTGAGAGGAGAAAGCCGAAGCCCCGGGTTCAAATCCCGGCAGGAGCATAGTGGTCAAACACCTTTAGAGAATCAGATTAAACAATAAAGATTCTCAAGGAGAACCTCGTTTTGGATGACAACTGCTCCAAGGGAGGTTCGCAAGGGGGCTTGGCCCTTGCTGCGGGGGTTGCCGAGCGGTCAAAGGCGCAGGGCTTAGGACTCTGTCACTTAGTGTGTTCGGGGGTTCGAATCCCCTCTCCCGCACTATTTTTAAAGATATTTTATAATATTTAATTCAAAACCAAAGAAATACTGCAAAGCGTCACGAGATTGTGCTTCGCGCATGTTCTTGAGCACAGACTGACGAGGTCGCATAGCCTGGTATTGCGCCGGTCTTGAAAGCAGCCCTTTTTCAAAAAAAAGGGTTGAGATCCCGAACTGCTCCGGATTAAGAAATATAAAGACAAGATAACCGGTGTCCTTCGGGACGCGCAGGTTCGAATCCTGCCCTCGTCGCCATTATATAAAAACAAATGTATAGAATAAGTCAATTTAAAAGAACGCCTTGTTGATTATTATCTTCAATATCCTTATCGTCAGAATCGGAAGGCAGAACTATCTCGTTATTTGGTTTAATTGTGCGTTCAATTTCCGGCAGTCTTTCTTTCAAATACCTAATAAGGAATACATAAGCAGAGAAATTATCAGACAACTCTCTATACAATTCTTCCATTTCCTTGAAATGTAAAGATACAAGATTGTATGCCACTGCCCCTGTTTTGAAAAAATCTCTCTGATCTAAAGGCCTATAAGGTCTTTCGCAAAATTCTTTTAAAAATCCAAGAATAAACAAGGTGTTGTCTCCATAGATTTTTGACAAAATCGCAAAATCCATGTCCTTGATTTCCTTTTTTTGGGCTTCTGCGTACCTGTTCTGAACAACAAAATTAGGCTCATAATTACTTAATTCGTGCAATAAATCATAAGAATAAGGAATAGTGTCAATTCCTTCTTTTGATTTTTCTGCCAGAACACCCGCCACGTAAACCAGTGCATCATCATCAGGCTTCTTAAAAGGATATCTTTCTTCTTCTGAAACTTCTTTTAATCCATGCAGAAAAAAAGGGAATAAATCTTCATCAAAAAGTATAACTCCTGCTTTGTCTTCCATACATTTAATTTATACGAATTCATATAAAAATCTATCGGCACCATCTATAGATAATAGTTATAAAGGTAAATCCACCTAAATGGAGATATGGAATTAAACAATGAGAAATACTTTAATCACCCCCTGATAAAGCCTAATGTTGTTGAAAAAAGGCTATATCAAGAGATTCTGATAACAAGTGCTTTAAAGAAGAACACATTAATAGTGCTCCCCACAGGTCTTGGAAAAACCATAGTTGCTTTAGGTGTTTCTGTACTGAAATTAGAGGAAAAACCAAAGAAGAATGTGCTTATTATGGCGCCAACTAAACCATTGGTTGAGCAGCATATGAACTCGTTTAAAGATCTTACTGTTCTGGATGAGAACGAGTTTTGTCTTATTACCGGAGCAAAGGCTAAATCCAAAAGAAAAGAACTCTGGAAGACCCACAGAGTGTTCTTTGCCACCCCCCAATCTGTCCTCAATGATCTAAAAGAAGGGATTATTAATCCCGAAGATTTTTCTCTGGCAATATTCGACGAGGCACACAGGGCTGTAGGAGATTACGCCTATACAGAAATTGCGGAAATATTATTTAGAAGCAACAAAGATATTCTGTTTTTGGCTTTAACTGCATCCCCCGGAGGAACAAAAGAAAAGATAGGCGGGATTTGTGGAAACCTGTATATAGATAATGTTGAAGTGAAGAGTGATGAGGATGAGGATGTCGCTCCTTACATCTATAAAACCGAGGTAGAATGGTTGGAAGTCAACCTGAATAAAAATTTAGAAAAGTCTATTAGATTCATAGATCAAGCAATAAAGAAAAGACTAACTGTTTTGAAAAAAATGAATATCGTTTATAGAGATGGAATCACAAAAACAGAACTTCTGGAGTTGCAGAAGAAGATATCAGAAAGGATAAACCAGACAAAAGACCCTTTTTATTTTAATGCAATTTCTTATCTTGCGCAGGTTCTTAAGTTGATGCATGCCTCTGAACTTTTACAAAGCCAGGGGCCAAAACAATTTTATAGTTTCATTAGTAAGATGAATGAAGATCCAAATCCCTCTAAAGCTATAAAATCAATAATCAATGATGAAGATGTTCTGGCCGCATATAACATAGCAAATTTTATGCTTGAAGAGGGTATTGTTCATCCAAAAATGGAGAAGCTTTTAGAAGTTCTAAGATCATTAAAAGAGGGGCAGAAAGCTATTGTATTTACTCAGTATGTTGAAACCGTTAATCTGATATCAGAGTATATTTCCGCAAACTCCAAAAGTCTCAGGCCCCTGAAATTTACCGGCCAGAGGAAAGGCATGAACCAGAAACAGCAAATAGAACTCCTGAAGAAATTCAAAAACGAGGATTACAATATATTGGTTGCCACTTCTGTTGCTGAAGAAGGTCTTGATGTTCCAAAAGTTGACATGGTTGTCTTCTACGAGCCCATACCTTCAGAGATAAGGAATATACAGAGACGCGGAAGGACTGGAAGATTTAAAGAAGGAAAAGCGTATATATTGATTGCAAAAAAGACTATAGATGAAAGCTACTATTGGGCGTCAAAAAACAAAGAAAGAAAGATGAGAAAAATACTAAATGTTATGAAAAAAGGATATGAAGAGAAAGGAATTATAATTGATGAACGAAAAAAGAATGGACAACAACCCCTGAATAAATTTATTTCTGAGAAAAAGAAACCTATTATTTATGTAGACTCAAGAGAAAATAAGCTTTACGATTTCCTTGGAGACAGAAATGAAATAGAGGTTGGAGTTAAACAATTAGCTGTTGGAGATTATTTGGTTTCTGAGAGAATGGCTATTGAAAGAAAGACCACAAAAGATTTTGTTCAAAGCATAATTGACGGAAGATTGTTCAATCAAGTCCATGATTTGATAAAGAATTTTGAGATACCTGTTATGATTATTGAAGGTAATGATATATATGGAATAAGAAAAGTTCATCCAAATGCGATAAGAGGGGCCATTTCCTCGATAACAACAAAATATGGAATTCCGATAATATGGACAAAAGACGAAAATGATAGTATTGAATATATAATAAGGCTGGCCTTAAGAGAGCACGAGGAAGAAAAAGTGGAAAATGTGATAAGAGGAAAGAAAAAACTAAAAACTATAACGGACAAACAGCTCTTCTTCCTTGCCGGATTTCCGAACATAAACGAGAAACTGGCCAGAAGACTGCTGGAATATTTTGGTTCTCTAAAAGCAATAGTAAATGCAAAAGAAACAGAATTAATGAAAATAGAAGGGATAGGAAAGGAGAAAGCACGTCAAATAATAGAGCTTTTGGAAGCGGAATATGAAGATTGAGAACCAAAGATATTTGTTCTTAAGATTTCATGAGTGCGCCAGCCGAGAACTGTTCCGCCCTTCGCGTTTTTTCCGCGGGTTTCTTTTCTGAAGAAAAGAAAGGCGTTCGAACTCGGGCCACTGCCTTGGCAAGGCAATATCATACCACTAGACCACTGGCGCACAAAGAATATAATGACAGGTAAATTTTAAAATATTTAACTTTTGTTTGGGTCTAAAATAAAATTCTAAATATTCAAATCAAACCAGAGCTCTCTTAAAATTGTCTTTATTTCTCTCCTTTGCGATTTTGTCGTGCTCTTCCACACTTGCCAGCAAATCGTTCAAAACAGCTTCTGTTATTGTTTTTGGCTTATCTGCCATACTCAAACCACCTCTTTTTCAACCTCTTTTTCAAATTGTTCAAAAAAACTGAATTTTAATTCAAGATAATATTTCTTCAATTCTTCTTCATTAAGATGAAACACGGTAAACGGATCTTTTATTAAATTTTCAGGATCTTCCACCTTTCTTTCTTCATATAATTTGTTCAAGATCTCCAAACACCGGGCAAATGGGGCTGTGTTTATTCTCCAATCTTTTTTATACTTTGAGCCGGTAATTTTCCTGAATTCTTCATAAGCATCTTCCAAACTGTACTGTTTCTCCATAATATCACTTAATCTTCTTTTTGAGGCCTCAAAAGAGGAAATATCTGGCATTCTCTTGCGGGTTTGTCCATGAAAAAACTAAAGACACGCTCACTCATACCAAATCCACAAGTTGGGGGCATTCCATACTCAAGTGCTTCAACAAAATCATGATCATACATTTGGGCTTCTTCATCTCCCTGTTCTCTCAATTTCTGCTGTTCTTCGAATCGTTGAGCCTGATCTATCGGGTCATTAAGCTCACTGTATCCGTTTCCGAGCTCAGAACCTGCTATTATTGGCTGGAATCTCTGAGTTATCTCCGGATTTTTGTCATCTCTCTTAGCCAAAGGAGAGATAGCTACAGGGACCCCGACTAAAAATCCTGGTCCGGCTATCTTTTTCCTGCAATATTTCCACAAATTGTCTATTGCTCTTGTTATGTTGAACCCTTTTTTATCATACTCCACTCCCAATTCGTCCAATTTTGCCTTTATTTCCTCCAAATTCGTGTTCAAAACATCTATACCTGTATACTTTTTTACAGTCTCCCTGTAATCGTATCTTTCCCATTTCTTTCCCAAGTCAATGTCGAACCCTCTGATCTTGAATTTTAGGGTTCCGAAGGTCTTTAAGGCAACATGTTTGTAAAGATCTTCAACCAGTTTCATTCCATCTTCATAATTTGCATATGCCCAATAAAACTCCATCTGTGTGTAATCCTGTAGATGTTCGGCATCCATACCTTCGTTTCTGAACTGCCTCCCTATTTCAAATGTTTTTTCAAAACCTGCCACCATTAACCTTTTCTGCCACAACTCCCCCATAGATATCCTCAGATATACGTCTATATCTAAAGCGTTATGGTGGGTTATGAATGGGCGTGCATCAGCTCCGCCTGTAGTAACTTCTAGAACTGGAGTTTCAACCTCCATGAAACCTCGTTCCAAAAGAAATTCTCTTACAGCATTCCAGAACCTTGATTTTTTAATAAACATTTCCTTTACTTCTTGATTCAAAAGAATATCCAAATATCTCTTTCTTAATCTTGATTCTGTGTCCTTTATACCATGCCATTTCTCAGGAAGGGGTCTTATAGATTTTGTCAAAAAATAAAGTTCTTGGACAAAAATTGATAACTCTCCTGTCTTTGTTTTTCCGACAACACCTTTTACACCTATGAAATCTCCGACATCAAGATTCCTGAATATCTTTTTATCTTTATCAGAAAGATCTTTTAGAGAGAAGAAAAGCTGAATATCTCCAGAAAAGTCTTTCAGATTCAAAAAAGCTATCTTCCCTATCTCTCTTTTAATCATTATTCTTCCTCTGACTTTGTAAACATCATTTGTCTTCTCTTCCACTTTTAATTTCTTCTCGTATTTTTTTCTTATGTCTTCGATCAGTGTGCCGCCTTCAAATTTTGTGGCAAATGGATTTATTCCTTCTTCTTCTAAACTCTTCATCTTATTTAATCTCGCTTTCATCAAATCGTTAAAACGTTCCATAAAAACACCAATAAAAACTAAAAATGTTTTAAAATACAAACATAAATAAAAATAATCCCTAAAATATAAAAAGTTGTTTGAAACAATATCTTATGCTCTTTTAATTTCTATGAGATTGATATTATGTTGATAGGAGAAGTTTTTGGAAAGACTGGAACAAAAGATTTCTATTTTAGGGCTTATAATGATGATATTAAAAGATTGGATTTTGTAACAGTCAAAGGCCATAATGATCAATGGATTTTGTGCCAGATTGATAATGTTGAGTATCATCCGGATGGAAAGATAGTAGCGCATACAAAGATACTTGGATACAGAGAAAATGGGGCTTTAATGTCCCTGAAGACACCTATAAAACCAGACTCTATGGTTTATGATGCCAACGAAGAAATAATAAAAGAAGTTCTTAATATGGATAAAGAAGGCGCCTATTTAGGTGTATTGGAAGCTAATGAAGATGTCAAGGTTCATTTGAATATAGAACAGCTTATATCTAAACACATGGCTGTTTTGGCTACAACAGGATCTGGAAAATCATATGCAGTCGGAGTTATTATAGAAGAATTATTGGAGAAGAACATTCCTGTTGTTGTTCTAGATCCTCATGGAGAGCACATCTCTTTCAGATATAAGAATGATAATGAGAAGGAATTGGCTCTTATGGGTAAATTCGATATAGAGCCTAAAGCTTATAAGGTTGTTGAATATTCTCCAGACCCGAGAGTTAATCCTAATGCTCTGCCATTAAGATTCGAGGATAAAAATCTGGAAGCGTCAGATCTTGCCCAGATGTTTCATTCAAAACCAACAGCAGCTCAAATGTCTGTCTTGTATGGTGCAATAAAGGACCTGAGAGGATTAAATAAGGACTACACTCTGGAAGATATAATCAATATGGTTGCAAATTCTGAGAGTTCTGCTAAATGGAATGTAATCCAGATGCTGGAGATGATTAAAGACATGGGTATATTCTCCAAAGATTACACCCCGGTCACGAGATTGTTGAAAAATGACCAAGTTGCGACTATTAACATGAGAGGAGTTCCTCCAGAAATTCAAACTGTTGTTGTCTATAAGATTGTTGAAGAACTCTTTGAGAAAAGGAAGGTAAACAGAATCCCTCCACTGTTCTTAGTTGTGGAAGAAGCTCATAATTTTGTTCCTGAAAAGGAAGTTACCAGAAGTTCAAAAATTCTAAGGACTGTGGCTTCAGAAGGGCGTAAGTTTGGTATGGGTTTGTGTGTTATAACACAGAGACCGGCGAGAATAGACAAAAATATTCTGTCCCAGTGCAACACCCAATTGATCCTGAAAATAACCAACCCAAATGATCTTAAAGCTATTAGTTATGCAGAAGGCATGACACAAGGAATAGAGAATGAAATAAAGAATCTAAATCCTGGTATGGGTATTATTGTTGGAAAAGAAATACCGTTGTTTATTAAAATCAGAGTGAGGAGAACAAAACATGGAGGGGAGACGGTTTCAATAACTTCCGCCCCTGAAGATTATGGTATCAAAATCATTGCTCCGTTCAAACAAATAACAATACCGAAAGGTTCGAAAACAATATTGTATCCCTGCTGGAAAGTAAATATAGAAAATAAGGACTACTTGATTGATGCAGTAAAAGGGAGGCAAATAATAGTAACACCTCAAGGCACGCGAGAAAATGAAATAGGTCCTGATTTCCTGAATAATGCAATAAATATTGAGATAAATAATACAGATATTGAAGGTGATATGTTAAAGATGGAATATAATGCAAGGAAAATCCGAGAAATGTTGATGAAACTAGGTATAACCAACATAAAAGACATAGAGCAGGTTTTTTATGTTTATTACATAGGCAAAGATTTTATGATGGATGGGGTTGTGGGAACTATGAGGAAGACCTCTTGATGCGGTTTATAGTCTCTAAATGTTTCTCAAACTCATCTCTTCTGGCTTTTGTTATTGGATTTCTTGGCAAAACATCACAACCACAAGTAGCATTCTCTATAGAAATATCATAAGTTCCTATCTTCTTTGCCAATTCTATTGTTTCTGTTTTATCATTGGTTAAAAGAGGGCTCAATATCGGTAATTTGAATCCTTGTCTTATTACATAGAGATTGTCAAGAGTCTGGGAAGCAACCTGACCAAGATTGTCTCCCATAACTATTGCTTTTGCTCCTTTTTCTAATGCTATTTCTTCTGCTTTTTTTATCATAAAATACTTACAAAATAGACAAGTATAAGGTTGTGCTTCTTGGAGATCTTTTGTTTTTGCTTCCTTTAATTGAGTTCTTATTCCCTTGAATATTTCTTCTCGCGGAATCACTATCAATTCTATTTTATGTCCTGGAGAATATTCCTGAAGTAATTTGTGAATGCGATTTATTTTTGATAAATTGTTCTTGTTCATGAGAACATGGAATAAAATAATTTCCACACCTCTTCTCATTATACTCCAGGCAGCCACAGGAGAGTCTATACCTCCGCTTAGTAAACATATTACTTTTCCCTGAGTTCCAACAGGGAGGCCGCCATAACATTTTATTTTGTCTCTGTAAATGAAAGTTCCCTGCTCTGTTATATCTATATAAATCTTGAAATCTGGGTTTTTCACATCAACTTTCAAGTTTTTAGAGTTGATTATTGCTTCCCCGACTAATGCGTTTACTTCATTTGATTTTTTCTCAAATTCTTTATATGCTCTCGTAGTTTCTACTTTAAATGTTCCTTTAGCAGTTAGTTTTATTGATTTTTCCTTTATCTCTTCCATATCATTTTCTGCATCTAAGAATGGAGATATGTATATCAGACCGAAAACTTTCTTCAATGATTCTATTGCTTTTTCATTATTATCCGTTTTTAATATGATTCTTCCTCTTATGTTTTTTATTTCATTTAAAAGAATATTATCGTCTTTCAATTTCTCTTTTATATTTTTTATCAAAATGTTCTCAAAAAAATTCCTGTTTTTTCCTTTTAATGCTATTTCTCCATACTTTAACAGCAAACCATCATACTCTTTCTTATCCGGGTGCATAAAAAGAAATACTTCGCCAAATTTTAAATTAATGATTTATCTTCAGGGAATTCAATCTTGATTATGTTCCCTCCTATAATCGGTAAAGATACATCTTCTGTTTTTGAAAAAACAGAACTTTCCGGATTTTTTCTGTTTCTTTTTGCTTTGTTTCTCTTTTTATGCATTGATGTGAACACGTTTCTGCAGAAACTCGAAAATGTGTCGTTTCTTGTATAAATATTCAAAGGCATATTTTTCTGGCATTTTAATGTAAATGCTTCTGCTAATGTATTTGCTCTTTCTTTTAAATAACCTGCACCAGGATTTCTTCTCAATTCTTTGTAAATAATATGCAACTTCTCCTTAAACAGCATATCATACACGTTATCATTAAATACAGGGATTTGTTTTTTGTTTTCAATTATATCTATAACCTGATCTAAAAAAACCATATAGTTGTCCAGGCAATCCATTATTAATAATCTGGATGCCTCGCGTATTTTTAAAGAGTAAGCATAATTGTAGAGTTTTCTGGTCATAAAATACAATTCCTCGTTTAAATTAGCGGGAACAAATAAAAATCCTGTTCTAAAAAAATCGTAAGCTTTTTCTAATTCTTCCGGATTGTGAAGAGTTTCAAGCAAACTTTCGGATGCATCTTCCAGTGATTTGTATATCTCGTCCCCTGCCAGAACATACATAAACTCAAGTTTAAGCAGGGCGTTTGAGTCTATATACTTTATAGCCTCTTCTTTAATCATAATATCACATTCGTATAAAATCTATTGATGTAAAATATTTTTAAAGGTTAAGAATTTCGTTGATATTCACTATAGGTAATTTATAATTCATAGAATCGTCATACCCTATTCTTGGACAGGCGGTATTTACCCAACACTCTATAAACGGGAAATTCTCTGCCTCTTCTTTAGTCATGTTGTCTCCCAAGAATATGAACACGTTTTTGTCTTTTAATTTCTCTTTAAGAAGCAAAGCGTTCCTCGGATAAGATTGTCCGGGTTTTGTTGTCACAAATACTCCTATGTTTTTTGACAACAAGAATTTAGAGATATTTGATTTGTTTCTCCTGATTATTTTTTCTATTAAATTCTTTTTAAGAGTTCTGTGTTTGTTATCTATTGGATTAAAGATAATAACGTCTTTGTATTCTTTATTGTCTTTTTGTCCTAATACCAGAGCTTGCGGGTGGAATATCCCGTCACCTATGTATAAATATGCATCCACATCTTCCTTAAGATTTAAAGATTCAGGAAAGCAATCGCATCCCAGAATCTGGTATTTTTCAGACGCTCTGTCAGGAACAGAAGTTATTGCTCGTACATCTTTAAGCTGTTTTTTTACCTTGTCCATTAAATGTGTGAATTGTATGGAAG
>CAZKIC010000012.1:0-10356 GCA_964552785.1 uncultured archaeon | reverse complement strand
GAGTTAGGATCAAGAGAAATTAGGAAAATTTTAAATCAAGAACCAAGAAAAACAGAGCGTCGCTTAAACCACCATTATGAGTTAATTAAAAAAAGAAAAATTGGAAGGGTAAGTAATACTGAATGGTTCTGGAGTCTGAATGAGATAGGTAAATGGGTATATATTAACATACTTATCAAAGGAAAGGATATAATAGAATTCTTCAAAATGAATAACTGTCCTCTTTGTGGTAATAAGTTAGATAAGGTCTTAAAAAAAGGATGGAGGGATTCTGACTTTGATGGAGATATATTTTGGGATAATATTAGAGAGATAAAAGAAGTTAATGTTGAGAATGAAGTTTTTGATGTTGTTCTCCTCGATAAACCCGAGAATAATCATTTGTTTGTTGCAGAAGGGTTTATAGTGCATAATTCAATGGGTATCAACATGCCTGCTTCTTATGTTGTCATCAGAGATCTTTACAGATATGAAGGGGGGTATGGTATGCGCCCTATTCCGGTTTTAGAGTATCAGCAAATGGTTGGAAGATCAGGAAGACCTAAATATGATAAAGAAGGAATTGCCCTGACAATAGCTAAATCAGAAACAGAGAAAGAACGCATCTTAGATACGTATATACTCTCAGAATCTGAAAAAATATTCTCAAAATTATCTTTAGAGCCTGTACTGAGGATGCATATTTTATCATTAATAGCAACAGGACATGTAAAAACAGAAGATGAGTTGTTCAGATTTCTTGACAAGACCTTTTACGCATTCCAGTATAAGAACATAGACACATTAATAACAAAAATAAAAAGTGTGCTGAATCTTTTAAGGAATTTTGGATTTATAGAGATTGAAAGAGAAGGAGATCTGGAAAGCAACGAACTCTTCCAGACTGCAAGCAGTTATAAAGAAATTATAAAGCTAAAGCCGACTTTGCTCGGCAAAAGGGTAGCTGAATTGTACATAGACCCTATAACCGCAAACTTGTTATTAAGATCTATTGGAAATTATGATGTTTCCTCAAAAACATTCTCATTGTTGCATCTATTTTCCTCTACTCTTGAACTCAAACCAACTTTAAGGCTTAAGAAAGAGGAATATGAAGAATATTATGAGATTTACGCGTCTTCTGAAAATGAACTTTTAGTTCCAATAAATGAGTTCTACTCTCAGGAAGATGTGTTGAGAACAATAAAAACAGCCAAGATGTTAGAATCATGGATAAACGAGAAAAGCGAGGATTTTTTGTTCTCCAAGTATGATGTAGCTCCGGGGGAACTGAGAGTAAAGAACGAAACTTTAGAGTGGCTCATTTACACTTCTTACGAGCTTTTAAAGGTAAATGGCACATTTGCGCCTCTAAAAGGCCTGGATATACTTAAAACCAGAGTAAAGTATGGAGTAAAAGAAGAATTAATTCCTTTGGTTCAATTAAAAGGTATTGGAAGGAAGAAAGCAAGAATAATGTTCAATTCAAAAATAAAAAGAGTTTCGGATCTGAAGAATGTCAGCGAGGATTTTTTAGCAGGAATTGTAGGAAAGAAGACAGCTGAAAGGTTGAAGAGGTTAGGCAGAGAGTGATTAAGAGTCAAGTCATTGTCCAAAATCGGATTTTAAATAATTTTTTGTCAATTTTTATAGAAAATTAGAGGTATAGGATTTTAATTCTAAATAAATATGTATAAAACAATATCTGCTAATTCAAAAATGGTAACATAGTATATGTGTTATGTTTAAAAATAAATAGTTTTAATTTTAACTATTTACTATGAATCTTAAATCCTTTCTAAAAATAGTAATTCTTGTTTTGTTGCCGGTTATAGGATATTTCAGCAAGCAATATAATGGGGCCACTTTCTGTATTTGTTCATAATTATATATGGAATATATTATTTCCTATCCCGTTTACTACGTTCTCGATTGTATATTATTTAATAAGAAATTGAATATACCATTCTTTGATGGTTTAAAACCTATAAAAGAACTACACTCTTATTTTAACGGGTCGATATATCGCAGAATATTATTAAATTCGATGTTAACTTTAATAAGTTTTTATTTTTTCGGCTCTGTAGAAATCATCCATCTTAACCAATTGCATAAGATGGATGATTTAATTCGTCTATCAATATTATAGACAAAATTCAACAACTGAACCTCTTTTATCTGTATTCTCTCTGTTCTGGAATAAACAACAGAACCAAATTTACGCTTAATAACAGAAAATACTGTTTCAACCAAAGATCTTTGATGATATCTGTCCATATCTATGTTTTTCATTTTCTTTCTCCAATAACCTCTACGGATATTACGTTTAACCGGAATCAAAGATTCTGCTTTGTTATTACGCACATACTTATGATTCTTTTCAGAATCATATCCTTTGTCAGCTAACACCAATTCATAACCTGACAGAGATTCCAACAAAGGAATAAAATGTTTGTTATCATGAATATTACTCATCGATGTAATCGATGAGACTATCATTCTTGTTTTGATATCAACACAAATAGAATTCTTTACAAACATTCTCTTTGAGAATGTTTTGTTTATTCTTTTCATGTAATGCAAAGATGCATGACTACATGAAAAACCAGACGCATCTATTGCTAATGTTGAATAATTATTTAACATTTTAGATATCAATATGTTCAATCCTCTGAAACGCTGCATAAATTTATGCAGTGTTGTGTAATGAGGGATATTGGTTAGTTCTAGTTCCTGTTTGATTGATTCTGTAACTTCTATTAGTTCAACGATATCCCTGTAATGCGATTTGTTCAGTTTCATTAAAGAACAAATCGCTATCAATTGGTGTTGTGTGTACACTTTCTTAGATTTCTTGCAAGAATAATATCTTATCCTTGCAGCTCTACAAGCTGCAAGACAATTACGGGTAAATTTTATATATTTGTTTTCCCTATACATATTTATCTCCCTTACTGTTGTTGTTTTGCTTGATAATAACAGTATTGGGAGAACTAGTTTATATGTTTTCTACAGAGCCTATTTTTTCGAAATTTTGCAACTTTTGAATAAATACCAGGGTATATTTGATTGGTATGACTTAGCTTTCTATTTTATCGGAGTTGCGATTGCGTCTTTTTTCCAATTCAAAATGTTGACTTAACAGAGTTCATTTTAACAAAAAAACGTTGTCTGGCACACTGCCGATTTTTAGGTTTCAAGCAATCATTTAGCTTTCACTCCAACATTAAACTTTTAAAATCTCTTGATGAAAACAAAGATAGGAATATAGAATATAGAGAATATGAAAAAACATGAGGTGTTATGATGGCAATATTAGGTGTGAGTTATACAAGAGTAGAGGCGGAAAAAAACTTAAGAAGAACAAGAATGTCTGTAAGGACGACTCCAAAAATAAATGATGTAAAAGTCTCAAAACTTGCGGAAACAAAATCTGATGTTTTATCTGTAAAGTTCTCATTTGAGACTCAATATGGCGAAGGAGCAGGAAAGATACACATTGAAGGAATTCTTATATACAAAGGAGACGAACCTGCAAAAAAAATAGCAGAGAAATGGGAAAAAGAAAAAAAACTGCCTATTGACACAGACATCGAAATAAAGAATTATCTGCTAAGAAAGGTTGTTATACAGGCTTTAAACCTTGCGGATATGCTACAACTTCCGCCTGTTGTGGAACTTCCGAGAGTTGTTAAAGGTACAAAATCAAGTGATAAAAAAGAGACAAAAAAGAAAACAAAAACTAAATAAACTCTTTTTTATTTTCTTTATTCTCGTCTGTTTTGTTTTTCATGCCTTTCAATCCTTTGTCAAGAATATATAGTTTGACAGTTTTTCCCTGTCTTTCTCTTTTTACTATTCCTCTCTTTTCCAAAGCATCTATTAACCTGCTTACTTTTGCCTTTGAATAATTAGTGTATTTCACAATATCTTTTTGTTTGCATCCGTCGCCATAATGATTGATTCCTTCTATAATCTTCTTCTCATCTGTTATTAAAACAGACAATACTTTCTCATCGTGCCTTTTTAAGTATAATATTAATAATATGACGGCAAGCACCAAGAATATAAGTATTATAGCCATAACAATAACGAATGTTCCGCTCTTCATGCTTTCAACCAGTTTCTCATAATAAATATTGAAAGAAAGGGTTTTTCCAAGTTCAGGCTTCTCTATATTCCATTCTATAATCACGTTTCTTCCTGTGCTCTTTATGTTTCCGTCTTCAGGAGTAAAAGAATTTTCAAGATCCTCTCTTAAAACAAATCCTTCTGGAAGTATAACTTTCATATATAGATTATCTATCGGCTCTCTGATACCCATGTCATAGCTAAAAACCCTGAAGTTCTGGTTTTCCCTGCTTTTATGTATAAGATTGGTAACAAGAAAATTTAATTCAAAACTATAGTCAGTTGAATTTTTGTAATTAGGATTGCATATTATCTCTGTTCCATATGTGTATTCAGTGCTTATACAATCCAACGGCCCTTCCCTATCTGAAGCTTCTAAATTAGAAACTTTCCCGAAAACCACAAAGAAAATATCCTCTGTTGTGAATTCAGAATATGTTGTATTTGTTTCAAAATAAGAGTATCCTCTTTCGCTCACATCTATTGTTATTTCCTGCTTTTCTATAATATTGGCATAGGAAATATTAATCAAAAACAGCATACAGAACATTAAGATTAAAATTTTTTTCATGATTTCACCAAAAGTAACTTAAAAAGCTACTTGATAATCATTCCACCGATTCCGGCTCTCATAAATTTGTGCATCATGTCCGCGATACTTGACAAAACATTTTGCGCTTCTCTCATCGTTATAGTCATTTTTTCAGGTTCTAAAATTTCAATTGCTGAAGGTCCGTAGTTAATAACTATTGTGGTCAATTCATCAAGATCTTTTGTCAGCATTGTGACTTCTGAAACTTGTGAATACAGAACATTTATCCCTTTCTGCTTGAACAAATCGTGTGCTTCAACCTCATTTATATCACTTGTATTGCATTCAATAAAGAAACATGATTCTTTGTTTAAAGATTCTATGTGTTTTTTCATCGCATTTTCTGTTACCTCTTTTTTAGAAGATTGCACTTCAAAAAGCATCCATGTCTTTATGTATCCTTTCTTCAGCAACTCTTCTTGTTTATTCTCATCTATCAGTTTTATATTAAGTTTCATCTTTAGAAATAGGATTCTTATTATTTTAAAGATTACTGTATGTCATTTTTCAAATAATAGTTCTTATATTATTTTAAACCTGAAAAGAGTCCTTTTTGCAAAAATAAGACCAAATAAACAATAATAAACAAAAATATTATCTATTTTTAGTTTTTTTGTTATTATAGATACGGTCTAATAATAACCAAAAAGTGATGAAAATGGAAAGGTTTATAAATGTTTGGGTGCATAAATATTTACTTAATAATAGTTACTGGTAAGGTGGGAGTGAGTATTATGAAATTAAAGAAAAGCTTAATAAGTATTTTTTTATTAATAGCTGTTTTCTTAATACCTATTCAGGCAGAAGCTAGCAATGTATATATAAAGGATATAGATATCAGAAATGATGTTATAGATTACAATGATAATCTTGTTTTCGATATTGAGTTTAATCTACCTTCATCAAATCGTGTTTATGATTCAAAGATTTACTTCTATATTGACAACAAGCTTGTTGGCGGAGATTCAAGAACTATAAGAGAAAACAGGAATTATAGATATTCTGTAGATCCCGGATACTTAAAAGAAGGAAGACACAGATTAAAGGTCAAAGTCAAGGTCTGGGATGACGAATATGATGAATATATTGGTAGTGATACTGAAACAGAGTATTTTTACGTGGATGAATGTACATGGTCTTATTGCGACAGCTACTACAGATATGATTATTACAACGATATTTATTTCATAACACCTTCAATAGTTGACGTGCCTGTTGGAGAAGATATAGAATTCAAGCTTGGTTTTAGAACCAGCTCTAATAGAAAGCACCTTATAAGGGTTAGGTTCTTTTTGGATGGAAAGATTGATGAATCTTATTCAGAATATGTTTATGATGGGGATATCAAAGAGTTTATTGTTCACACTAATAACTTGTATCCAGGAAGACATAATCTTAAAGTTGATGTTTATCTGTACGAAAATCACAGATATGTTGGATTGACCACAAAAAATATAGTTGTGGATGTTTATGGTACATATAGAATAAAACACACTATAGATATTCCTGTAAAAGAGTATAGTGTTAGTGTTTATACGGCTCCAACAACATTAGAGTTTGGACAACCAGTAAATGTTTACGGATACACCTCACTAAATGGTATAAAAACTTCTGGTGTTGTTGATTTGTATGTAAATGGTCAATATGTAAAAACTGTAAGATCGGACAATGCGGGATATTATTCTAGTTATGTCAACATGCCAAATGAAGGGTATAATGTAATAGAGGTTTCATTCAACAACAATAGAAATAGCAGAACCGTTTTTGTCAAGAAAAAGGAAGAGCAAGATAAACAAACAAAAGAAAATGGAGAGGTAATAATAAATGTAAGTAAAGAAGACAAACCTATTTCAATTATTATTGTAAAAGATGGAAAAATCCAAAGGGTTTATGTTGATGGAAAAACAAAAAAAGAAAACGATGAAGGACAAGAAGATATTGATTTTGAATACATAGATGTTTCTGTAAGCACAAAAGAGCTTACAATGAATCAGCATAAAGGTAATGTTTTAGAGGTGTCTGTTTTCAATCATATGAATTCTACAAAAGTCTTTTCCCTTGATAGTGATTTCGGAGAAAAATGGACATATGTCTCAGAACCGGAAATCATTAAAAGAGGGGAAAGGAAAATGCTTTCAATATACTTCAAACCACTAACAGATAAAAGAGGTAAATTTGAAGGCAATGTTTATGTTTTAATGAATGGGGAGCCAGTAAAAACAATACCTATAGAGTTGTTTATTGCTGGCCATTTTAGTGACAAGGATTACGAACTAGGGTTTAACTACAACATAATATACTGGATTGCTGGTGTCTTGTTTTTAATTATTATAGTCGCTACCTCCTTCCTCTATTTTTTAAAAGCAAAAGGAAGGACAAAGTACATGGAACCGCGCTTCCCAAGTCTTGATGTCGGACATTTGAGAATGAAAAACAAGAATGGAGAAATATACACTGTTCCAGAAGGAAATGTATTGAGGTAAAAAATAATAATTTTTAAATCTATTGTGTATATATTTCGTATAAAACATAGATTTAAAAATCGTAATGATTTGCTGTGTGATCGGGGGATCATATGCTTTTTAAATCTGTTATGAGATATTTCGTATAAAACATAGATTTAAAAATCTTTTCACTATACAATAGTATATTGTATAAAAATAATATTTATGATTCAAGGTTGGTGAAAAAATGAAAGGAAAACTTTTGAGTTTTGTATTGATGATGGCCGTTCTTTTGAGCGGAGTTGGAGTGTATGCAGCTAGTTTTGATTTTGAATTAACTACAACAAGTGTAAGCACTTGTCCTTGCTCGACTCAAGAAATCATAGGAACTATAACAAACAATGATAATTCAGCACACACTTATGAAATGAGTTCTGAAAGTCCTTGGTTTGTTATAACGCCAAATTCATTCAAAGTTCTACCAGGACAATCAAAAACAGTCTATATTTATATGACCCCTACTTGCTTTGAAGCAGAAGCAGGAAACTATCAGATAAAACTTAGTGCTAAAGATGATGAAAATGATGTAAAAAACAGATATGTTGATGTCCAAGTTCTAAGATGCAGTGATGTTGATATTACAATAGATAATAAGGACGTTTCTTGGTGTAAATACCAAGATGTTACTGTTCCTATAGAAATAACAAACAGAGGTAAAGTTGAAGAAGTTTTTGACTTAAAAGCTTCAAAAGGATTCCTTTCAAAAGAACAAGTAATTTTGGGACCAGGACAATCAGAAACTGTTAACTTGGTCTATTCTGTTTCAAAAGATTTTGAAACTGTAATTGTTAAGGCAGTATCACAGAACTCTTATGCTGAAAGTGTTGAAAGTATAAGATTCAATGGATTAGATTGTTATTTAGCTGATTTGGATGTATTACCTGAAGAAAAGAATGTCTGCTTAGGACAGACAGCAGAGTTTGAAGTTGATGTGAAAAATATAGGTATAAAAGACGATGAATATACATTAAGTTCAAATTTGGGAAATTTCTCAGAAAATGATGTTTTTATAAGAGCAGATAAAGACAAGAAAGTTACATTATCTGTTAAATTAGATGAAGCAGGAAAATATCCAATAAACATAAGAGCTGATTCTTCAAGAACAGGAGCTACAACATCAGCAACATTAAATGTTCTTGAATGTAGAGGGTTGGCTGTTGTTGCCCTGCCTAAGAACATGGATTCCTGTAATTTAAATATTGCAAGATATCTTGTATCTGTTAAGAATGTTGGAACCTATCCGTCAAAATTCAGTATAAGTTCAAACATAGGTGTTTTAGGAGAAGAAGAGATGTTCTTGAATCCGGGAGAAAGTAAAGAAACTGTTTTGGACATAGATGTATCTCAAATAGAATTAGACGGAGATAACACATTAAAGAATGTTACTATTTATGTAGAGTCTGAAGACGGAAAGATAAAAGATATGCACCAATCAACATTGAATATAACCAACTGTTATGATGCTTGGATGGCAAGCAATGTAAGAAGTGTTGATATGTGTGTTGGAGATAGTGTTGAAGTGACATATCTTGTAAAGAACAATGGTTTAAAAGAAGACTATTATGTAATGGAGATCTCTGGAGAAAACGATGATGAGGAAATATTCACATTAAAACCTGGAGAAGAAAGAGAAATCACAATGACACACAGTGAACCTCTAGAAACAAATGTAAGAGAGAAAACTGTAGATGTCACAATGACTTCCGACAATGGTGTTGTAAGAAGTCTGCCTTTAACATTTGAAATAAAAGATAAAGAAACTTGTTATGGATATGATGCAGAAATTATTCCTGAAGAAATAAGAGGAAGAGAATACAAGGGATACACATACAGGATAAATGTTAAAAACAATGGCTTAAATGAAGATATGTATACAACACAAATAGCAGGACCTGAATGGGTATATATAGAACCAAAAGAGTTGTTGTTGGAACAAGGAGAGAACGGCGACTTTTATTTATATGCCGCACCAACAGAACAAACAAAATCCGGAGAATACTTTATCCTTGTAACTATAACAAACACTGAAGGAATGACAAAGACACTGGATGCAAAATTTGTTTTTGAAGGAGAAAATGAAAGATTGTTTGCAAGAGGAACGGAAACAATAACAACAGATTATGAAGTAGATGTAAGTGATGAATTATACACTGTAAGCCCTGAAGAAGATGTTGTTGTTCCATTGTTTTATGAAACAGAAAGCGGAATAGAAAGAGAATTTGACTTGAGATTCGGAGCAAGTTCGTTTGTGGTTCAGGTAGGAGATACAGTAATAGCGGATGACTCTCCTGTATTAGGGTATAATGAATACAAGATATGGAGTGAAGACAAACTGTATACTGTTGTTGTTAAAATGGAAGATATAGATGAATACAGAAATGAATACACATTCAGAATTGATTCCGTAACAGTTACAGAACACCAACAAGTTGAGCCATCAGAGTTGAAAGAGAAAGAGGGAATAAATGTGCTTTGGTGGATATTGGTTGTTTTGATTATTGTTGCGATAATAATCACTCTATATTATTTCTTCTTTATGGATAAAGAGGAAGACGTAGAGACTATAAGCGCAAGAGATGTCAAGGAAACAAAAAAAATGCCTGCACCTATGACATCAGAAAAACCAATAAGATGTAAAGCTAAGACAAAAGATGGAAAAAGATGTAAAAGAATCACACACAATGTTGACGGTTATTGCGACGTACATAGAGAACAGGCGGTAAAAAAACAAGAAGCTCCAAAAAAAGGCGGTAAAAAAACAAAAAAAAGCAGAAAACAAACCCAAGATGAAATAAGAGAGATTTTAGAAAAAATCTAAACGCCTTTCTTTTTTTAAAAAAAAGAAACTTACAGAACTAATGTTCCTAATTTTCAACAGATTATTGTTGGCATCTAGTTCAAAACCGTGGGAAAGAAAAAAACAAAGAATGGTTTCAAAAATCCAAAAGAGATTTGTTCTTTCTTTTTATTTGTTTTTGTTCTATATGTACTAAAGAAAGATCATTATCTATTACAGGTGTCCCGTACAAACCATCGTATCCCGGTATAACTTTTATTTGCCCTTTTCTGTTTTTTATTATTATATCAACTAATGGTTTTTCTAAGTGTTTTAATAACTCCTCTTCAGAAACATACAAAAGAATATTAAAC
>CAZKIC010000011.1:0-10541 GCA_964552785.1 uncultured archaeon | reverse complement strand
TTTTCTTTCCTTTATAAATCTTCCAAGTAAATGGATTTAGTGTTGATTTTTTTGCTTCTTTTTTGTCTATAATTTTGTATTCTTTATCTAGAAAATAAAGATCTAAATCGTAATTGCAGAATAACATATCTATACCCCATCTAGACTCGTATACAAATTCAAGAAGCATAGAACCTTCTTTAGCAAATCTTAATCCTTTAAACAATTCGAAAGGCTTAGTCGCTACTTTTACTTTTATTTTGTTTTCTCGATTTCCTATCAGAACTTCTTTTTTTGAGGACACTTTTAGGCACCTTTATTTTTCGACCTTTGTCTTTTATCTCTGCTTCTTCCCAGTTTTCTTTTTTATCATATTCCTCTATTGGCTTGAATTTTTCTCTTAACTTATCTGTTTTTGATCTTTTTGGATCCCAATTGTAGTACTTTTTATTTACCTCTTTAACTATGTTGTAGTATGCTTTGTTGTATCTTTTGTATTTAAGGAGATAATTTAGATACCATATAACTATGCAAATCAATACAATGAATAAAAATATATATCCGCCTGAAGATGCCATAAGGTATATATGACTTTCTTTTTTAATAAAATTAATTAAAACATCAGAACAATGTAACTCAGATACATGACCCCAAGGATTAATCCTTCTGGTTTACCTATTCTTTTTATTTTTATTAAGGATAGCATTAGTATTGTTGAGACGATCATTACGGGAGTTAAGATATTTATCAGGGGTTTTGTTACTGTTATCTCTCTTATCAGACCGGGGACACCCACAACAATTAATGTGTTGAATATATTGGAGCCTATGATGTTGCCTATAAGCATATTAATCTTTCCTTTTATTAGTGTTGCTCTTGCTATCATTAGTTCAGGTAGTGTGGTTCCTAGAGCGACTGCTGTTGAAGCTAAGGCTCCGCTGGTTATATTTAATATAATTGACAGTCTTATTATGCTCTCAACCACATATTTTGCCGAGAAGTATATTAAGAATAAAGACAGGATTAAGAGAATTGTGTTTTTAACTACTCTGTTTTTTTCTTTTTTATTTTCCTTTATTTCATCAGGTATCTCTATTTTCTTTTGTTTCAATATTATTTGTCCTATGTATATAGCATACATCAAAACCAAGAAGAATGATTCAAGCTTTGTTATTACGAGATTTGAGATGAAAGATGTTAATAGTATAGCGGATACTATAAACACGGTTATGTCTGCTTTATCTATGTTCTTGAGATTCTTAAGATTGGAACCATAGATTCCGACAATAGACATTATCAATAGAATGTTAGTGATGTTTGACCCCATTGCGTTCCCTATAATTATCTGGCCGTCTCCTTTCAGAGTAGCCATAATAGATGTTATTAACTCAGGAATAGAAGTTCCAATGCTTAATATGGTTATGCCTATTATTAGTGGTGATAATCTGAAATGGAGACCAATTATCTCGGCTTTTTCTATGAATTCGTCTGAGCCCTTTACCAGCACGGCTATACTTGTTACCAATATTACAGACCAGAGAATTATATCCAGCATACCCATATTGAGTTTTTTTTATTTTATATAGTTGATTTTATATACCTCTTGAGCTATATATATTTGTTATGGGGAAGAAAAAGAAAGAGAAGGGTTTTGTTCTCAATAAGGACAGGCTTAATCTAAGTGATACAGTAAAACAAGATCTAGATTCATGGGCTTTCAGGAATATGGGAAAAGTTTTTGTAGGGCAGGGTTTGAACCAGTCCGATTTGTTGGTAAACACAACAGGAAGTCTTGGTTTTATCAATGGCATTTATTATGGAACAATGTTTGAAGCAGCTAAAGACGGGTTCAAATCTGCAAAAATCAAGGATTCTGTATATGTAAACCCTATACATAAAGGATTTTTTGATCTCATCTTAGGTCAGAAAGAGCAGTTGGAGCAAAAAATAAAACAAGGCTTGGTCGGGATTTCACAATCTATAGCAGATTTGGAGCTTGTTGAACACGACATAAGAGTCTACAAACAATACAAGGAATATTTAGATATGCTTGACAGCGATGATGAAGATGAGAGAAGAAAGGCCGAACTTTCTTTAAAAACAATATTTGTTGACCAGGTTGATTTTCATGTAGGATCCCAAGGAGGTCAAGGCGGGCCAGGAAGGCTTTCGATGGCTTTTATGAGAAATAACAATATAATGCCGACTATAGTTGACGATTTTATGGAGATTAAATCTATAGAAGATGTCAGACAGAACTCTCAAAACCAGAAACTTATGTATTTGCCGACTGTTGAAAAGAGGATGCTGGAAGTTAAGTATAACTCTTATCTGGACTGGCTTTCGGATTTTAATAAAGCTGTGAGAGAAAGATTGAGTAGATTAGAATCTTTGCATAAAAGCAGATTAAAAACTGTTGAAGAATACAAGGAATGGCTTAAACCAACTATAGCCAGGCACAAATTAATTAGTGATGCTTTGGAGAGCGAAGGCGGAAGAAAGGATTACAAAACAATGCCTTACGATATATCTACATCAGCATCTTCATTTAATTCTATAAGTGTCTGGCTCTGGAAGGGATTTGTACAGCCTAATGACCGTCCGGCTTCAGCAGACAAAATTTTCAGCAAGATTAATTATAACATGGATGATGCGGGTTTCAGAGATCCTTTGCATCCTTTTAATTACTGGACTCAGGAGAACTTAATTTTTAATCATTCGGAAGGCCTGGTGGCAGACTACCCATGGATAACAAAAGAATGGGCTTATGAAAAAGCGGGCAAGTATGTTAAAGAACTTTCAGCAGACCGTTTTAAGATATACTATAATTTCATCACTATGGATATAGGGAAAGCTAACTTCAAGATAGGAAATTCTGAATTGGAGGACGGAGATTTTCTCTTGAATTGTTTTATACTTAGTTATAATGCGATGCTTGCAAAATTGTTGGAGAAAGATGCAATACAAGAGGAATTTGAGATGTATGTTAATGATGTAATAGGAATACCCCATCATTTTTCCTCGGGAGATAGTGATTATCCACACTTAATTATAAATTATGTAAATAAGAATGGAAAGTATCTTATAACTGAACATTGCATTGATGGTTTGAAGAAGGCCAGAAAGTATTTTCCTGATCATAACCTCTCTGATGAGCTGCTTAAATGGGCCGAGAAGCCACACACATTAAAAGAGATTAAAGAGAGATTCCCTGAGAATAAATTTCATTATGTGAGAATTAAAGAAGAAAGTAGTTTGAATAAGTGGTTAAAGAGTATAGGTCTTGAGTTCAATATTTTCAGAACAAGAAGCCCAGGACCTTACGAAAACATATTCTTACAGAGAATAACCAAATTCTATTTTATTACTAGCGGTAAGGCAGTATCAAAGATAAAAGGTATGATTTTGAAGAGGATAAGCAACTTACCAGGAGCAGATTGAATTTTTATTCTTTTTATGAAGCCATCTTTGTTTAGATTACGCTTTTTCTTCCTTTTTTTCTTCTGTTGCTTTGTCTGCTTCTGCGGGCGCTTCTTCTTGAACTAACCCTAAAATTTGTTCTATGGTTTGTTTTCCTGCTTTTACTATAGAAACATTTAATTGGGCAATATCATCTCCTATAATTTCTCCTCTTATTGTTTTTCTTCTTCTTACATGTTTCTCTTTTGGGTTGTATCCAACACCTCCAGAGAGAAAAAGCCGCGCTCTTGCGTTCTTATGGACTCCTTTTCTCATAGGGAATCCGTTTTTGTCTGATCCCCCTGTTATTTTTAATTTATAACCAGGAATATCAATTATCCCTCCATCGAATTCATATCCAATCTTTTGGCCAATCAGCGGTTTGAATTTACTATCTTCTACTTCTTTTGAATAACTTTTTCCTGTTTTTGTGTCGTTTAATACGAATTTTACCGGCATTGTATCCCTCTATTATTGTAAATTATAACAATATATGTTATTATAGAAATCTTTAAAAAGGTGTCTATTTTTAGTTTGAATTGTTGTTTTTTACTATATCTTCGAGATTTAATTCTAATGCTGCGACAGGAACTTCTATTCCAAAATTCTCCAAAACTTGGGGATGCACTTCTCCAATGACTCCTATCTCTTTATTGCCTAATGATATTGAAGCGCATCTTCCGTTTATAAATGTTCCATGATTTGCTTCATTCAGTGTTAGGTTTAATCCCAATAATTCTTTTATTGAATCCAAGATGGATTTTATTATTGTGTAATTTGCTTTTGTGTCTGCTATGGCTATTGCCAGTTTTCTTTGGTCTTTGCTTCCTGTGTCTTCTTTTGCATCTATGATTGAGCAATCATCTATTTCAAAAAGTTTTTGAGGATATGGTTTGTTGGTGTTTATAGATAAAGTTTCCATCAATCCGGGAAGAAGCCATGTTCTCAGACAGGAATATTCTGTGTTTAGAGCATTCTCCATCTCAACTGTTGGTTGTTCTTCTATATTCATCTTTTTATATATTTTGTTTTTGCTTGTTAATGCGAATGTCAACAATTCCTGCAATCCGAACCCTATCATTAAATCTCTTAATTTATTTGTCATTTTTTCTTTTTGTGTTATTCCTGCTTCTGTGAAGCTGGTTAGTTCTTCTGTTTCAACGTTGTCATATCCGTATGCTATAATTGCATCCTCTATTATATCATATTGGTGCATAATATCTGTTCTGTAAGGAGGTATACCAACAGATAATTCTGAATCACTTTTTTCTTTTACGTCATACCTCATTCTCTCCAGAAGATTTTTATATTCTTTAATGGAGAGATTCAATCCGGATATTTTGTTTGCGTAATTGATGTCGAGATCCATATAAGTATAACTTAAATCAGGGTTTATCTGATTGTTGTTTTTAACATAATACAATTCTCCTCCTCTTTCATGGAATAATGTCATTAATATGTTCAGAGCTTGATTTATTGCTATTTTGTCAGTTCCTGTAATGTCAATTATCAGATTCTTGGTTTTTTCCGTAACTCTTGTCAATTCTCCATTAATTATTGGAGGGAAAGAAAGCACATTATTGTCTTTGTCTGTAATTACAGGATATTTTTCATGATGCTCGACAAGGTGTTTGTATTCTTTTCCTTTTGGGTGTTTATCCAGTATAACCCTCATATTCATTTCTTCATTTTCATCTAAAGGAACGAAAGATATTGATTCTGGGGTTACACATTCGTAAGTAAAAGGCCCCTTCACTTTATCGTAATCATGAATTCCTATCGCGACTTTCTTTCTTTTTCTTCCGTGAGTTAGATGGAGTTTTTCCTGTATCTGTATTATACTTTTTAACAGAGGCTCTGTTATTTTTATGTTCTTGACAATACCCATTACTATATGTTCTCTTATTCCTTTGATAGATTCTTTTGCGGTTAAAGTTTCTCCGGAGTTTTTTAGTTTATAGTGTATTGGTCCAGTCTCTATGTTGAGAATTCCTTTCATGTTTCTTGCCAGTCCTTCAACTGACAATAAATCAGGACGGTTTGGCTCAACCTCTATTGTGAAACTCTTGTCTGTGTTTCCATCCCATCCTACTCCTAACATAGGTATTTTTTCTTGCATCTCTTTGATAGAGATCTTCTTTCCAACCAATTCCTGAAAGTCTTTGATATCAAATTCTACTGTTGCCATATTATTTCATCCATAATTTTGATTTTCTTAATATATCCATGTTTGAAAGGTACAAATCTCTGATATCTTTCAGTTTGTGGGATTCCATAACTATTCTGTCCAGACCCAAACCCCATGCCAATACAGGGATTTCCCTACCCATCAATGGTTTTGTAACTTCAGGACGGAACATTCCTGAACCGCCTAAACCAACCCAGGCACCTCTTTCTTCGTTGTATGCTTCTGGTTCTACACTCAATTCGGTGTATGGATAGTAAGCAGGCCTGAATCTTATGTTTTCATAACCCATTTTTTTGAAAAATTTCTTCAAATACCATAAAAGATGCCTGAAATTTGCGTTTTCGTCTATGACAATACCTTCTGTCTGAAAAAACTCGGCAGAGTGTTTCCAGTCTACAGTTTCATTTCTGAAGCATCTGCCTACCGAGAAATATTTTGAAGGTATTTCATTGTTTTTTGCTATCTTTATTAATGTTTCCGCAGATACGGAAGTTGTATGGGTTCTTAAGACATTCTTTTTTGATATTTCTTCAGACCATTTATATCTCCATCCAATACTTCCTGTGTCTCCGCCGTTTTCATGGACTGCTTTTATTGAATTCTTGATTTCTTCTGTGTATTTTTTTAATTTTGATATTGACGGATTTTTTACATAGAATGTGTCGTGCAGTTCTCTTGCAGGGTGGTCCTGTCTTGAGTACAGAGCATCGAAATTTAATAGAGACGGGACGACCAGAGGCCCCCTCATTTCTTTAAATCCAAGACTTAACCATATATCTTTAATATAATCGTGGACTTCTCTTACAAAATGTTTCTTACCAGGATAAAGGGGTTCTGATTCTGCTTTAATATTAAAGGGCTTGAATTTTGCATTCTTCCAAGAACCCTTTACCAACATCTCCGGGGTCAGATTTGAGATTTCATCCGTTATTGCTATTTCTTTTTCCAATCCTTTTTGGGTTGCTTTTATGTATTTTTTTGTTTTCTCGCTTATAGAGATTAATTTTCTTGAACTTAAGAGGTCAATCATTTTTGATGACTTTCCTTCTTGTATCTTCTTTAATTCCTTTATTTCTTCCAAGTCTTCTTTTAATGCTTTCTCGCCTTCTTTTGTTATTTTTAATGTGCCGTTTTCTATTTCTATGAAATTTTTTCTTTTTGCTAATCCAAGCCCTATAATTCTTGATTTCTCTGAGATTAAATTAACTTTATTCCTGCCTTCTTTTATTTCTTTTAAAAGGATTATCTCCGGAAGACCATTTTTTAATGCATCTTTACCATCCTGCGTCAGTGTTATTTGCTGAACTTTTTCAATTCTTGAAGTTGCCAATCCTTCAGATGTCAGTGCTAAGAATGCTCTTTCTATAGCTGCCTGGTCTATGTTCAATAATTTGATTAGCTCCTCTCTTGAGTGTTCTTTTTTGTCTTTCAGAATCTCCAAAACCTGCAAATCGTGTTTTTGAAGCTTATACATAGAATCCACATAAAATAAATGAAGGGATTACTTTTTATTCTTTTTCATTCCTGTAATGAAAATTTAAAATCAGAGTTTAAAGAGAAAAAGAAGACTGTTCTTAATGAGTCATTTCCGATCCCGAGATTGCTTCAAGATATACATCAAACAGTCTCTTCGCATAATTATCAAGACAATTCTTTTCCAGAATACTTATTGCACTGTGTACTTCTTGTTCATTCATTTCGTTTACTCTAGTCAGATAGCATTTTTCAAACACTTCTTCTGCTTTTTCTTGTTTTCCACCTGACAGAAAAATCGCCATTGCTTCTGCTGCAGTATCGGGATATATGCACTCATTTCTTTGAGTGACAGTTTTGTATAGCCCCTCTAAAGCAGTTTCTATTACCCTCCAATTTCCAGATCTACGAATTTGTGTTATATACTTTTTTGCGGTTTGGTTAGTCTCGTTAGCATCCATTATTTTACCTTGCGTTTTTTTTTAAGTTTTTTATTCGTATAAATATTTTTAAAGTTATTGTTTGTTCTTACTCTATATTAATTACATTACCGTTTGATGAAATATGGACCGTATCATTAATTCTGTATCCTTCTTCCATGGCTAGTGTTGCCAATCTTGCCAGTCTTTCAGTTTCTCCATGGCTTGGAATTATGTGTTCTGGGTTTAGCATGTTTATCATATCCCTGTGATCCTCTCTATGGGCGTGTCCGGAAACATGAACATCTTCTATAACTCTTGCTCCGAGTTCTGTCAGGTTTTTCTTTAGTATGAATTTGTTCGCTATATTTAGAGGATATGGTATTGTCTTTGTTGAGAAAACTACGTAATCTCCTTTATTGAATGTAAAATCAAATTCTTTTCTTGCAATTCTTGAGAGAACGGCATCGTGTTCTGCCTGGTTTCCTGTGGATATAACCAGGTAATCAGAAGGATTTTCATGAACAACATTAAGCATTTTGTATATATCCTTTCTTTTTGTATAAACCGGTATATTGCTCATGTCTATGTATCCCAGTTTCTTTGCGGCGGTTGTGTATAATTTTAGAGAACGGCCCATCATTATTATTTCTCTTCTGTCTTTATTCAGCTCTATCATCTCGTTAAGGCGGGCTATTTGGGAAGAGAATGTGGTCATAAAGACGGCTGTATTGTCTTCATAACATCTGTTCATTGTGTCTCTTAACATATTCTTTGCTATGCTCTCTGAATAACATCGCGAATGTTCTTTCGCGTATAAACTCTCTATTACTATTGCTCTTACTCCTTCTCGTCCCAATTTCCTTATTCTGTTTAGGTCTGTAACCATACCTAATGTAGGGGTTCTGTCTAATTTATAGTCATTCAGATAAACCATTGGCCCGTCAGGAGTGTGCAGAACAACCAGAGTTGAATCAGGTATGCTGTGGGTTACATTTATCAATTCAACTTCAAAATTACTTGATATTGTGTGTGTTCCACCTAAAGGTATTGTTATTATTCTGTTTATTAAAGAAGGGTCTGCTCTTTCATCTTTAATCATGAGTTTTAAAATCTCAGAGGTATAAGGACTCATGTATATAGGGCATCTGAATTTTGTTGCTAATTTGGGCACTGCTCCGAGGTGATCAAGATGTCCGTGAGATATTACTATTCCAACTACTTTTTTTCCTTCTATCGGCTTCATATCTGGAAGGGCGCCCATTTTAATCAATTGTTCTATTGGTAGTGTTCTTTCTTCTTGCGTCATGCTGACTATTTTTTCCATGTGCAGGCCCATGTCTATGATAACAACCTCATTATTTACTTCAACAGCGGTCATATTCTTTCCAACTTCGTTGAATCCTGATATTGTATGTATTTTCATAATATTTCCTCCAGTATTATTATGATGGTTAATTTGATACAGCTATCTGACTATTATATATGGTTTAGGGGGCATATATAGATTATATGATTTCAGGCAAATTTTTATATAAGGTTATTCATAATTATTATTTGTGGTGAAATGTCCAAACAAATCAGGATTTCTGTTGTGAGTTTAAGCAAGAAATTAAAAAAAGATATAAAAAAAGACTTAAAAAAAATTGAAGGCGTGGTTCTTGTAAAAAGAAATCCTCAATATGTTTTATCCTATGGAGGGGACGGTTCAATACTGCTTTCTGAAAGGATATATCCTTCTATACCAAAGATAGTTATTAAGAAGAGCCATTTTTGCCATAAGTGCGATTACCCCAAGGAGGAACTAAATAAAATTATAATGAATCTTCTCAAAGAAAAATTTGAGATAGTTGAAAGAAATAAAATTGAGCTTTTTTTCAAGGGCAAGAAATTTGTAGCTTTGAATGAGGTTCAAATAAGAAATAAGTATCCTACACAGTCTATAAGATTTGATGTGAATATTATAGAGAATAAGAAGATCAAGAATATTATTACTAATTCTATCGGAGATGGTGTTATATTCTCAACTTCTTTCGGAAGTTCTTCTTATTATAGGGCTGTTGGAGGGCATGTTTTTGAAAAAGGCATAGGTCTTGCGCTGAATAATGCGCAGGTTGAGAAGAGGAGACATCCGGAAGTTTTTTCTGAAAGCACGGTATTTGAGGTTATTTTAAGGAGGGGTTTTGGAGTCTTGGCATATGACAACGACAACAATAATATGTTTATTCTTAAACCAGGAGATAAATTTTTGGTCAGAGCCAATAGAGATAATGCAAAGTTTTTGGTTTTCAAAGACATAAAGGTTTTGACTAATTATATGATGTAGATAAAAATAGATAAGATTTGTTAGAATCGGTAATGACTATGAAAATATATTTTGCTGGTTCAATCCGTGGCGGGAGAGATGACATTAAATTCTACCAAGAACTAAAACGCATTTATCTAAATATGGCACGGTACTAACACAACACGTGGCAGATCCTGAAATAACAGATTACGGAGAAGAAAGGGATAGTGATGAAAAAATTTATCATCGCGACATGTCCTGGCTTGAAGAATCTGATGTGGTAATTGCAGAGGTATCTACACCATCTCTTGGAGTTGGATACGAGATTTGTAAAGCAGAATCGCTGAATAAAAAGGTATTGTGTTTGTTCAGAATCCAGAAAAATAAAAGATTATCTGCAATGATTGGAGGAAATCCAGACTTAAAAGTCCTAACTTATGAAACTTTAGACGAGGCTAAAAGGCATATTGACGAATTCTTAAACAGCATTGGATAGAAGGTTGTTTCGCTTGTTGTATAAGTTCAATATGTGTTTGAGTTTCAACGATTTTAAGAAAGTTTAAAAATCAGTACATTTAAAAATATATCTTGATAGAAGTGATTCATCATTTTCATTTTACAAAAGGAAGAAACGGCCTGAAGATCTTATATTTAATAGGGATTTTTCATGCGCTGGCTTTTTCATTCATAAGTATTAGTTTTCCGCTTTATGTTGTTGAGGTAGGTAGTACTGCAT
>CAZKIC010000010.1:0-11247 GCA_964552785.1 uncultured archaeon | reverse complement strand
ATATTAATGTTGCTTATTATCCTGACAGGGATGAGTTGTATATATTGAACACACCCGGACGGGCAAGAAGGCCACTGATTGTTGTGGAAGACGGAAAATCGTTGCTTACAAAAGATCTAATAAAAGATATAGAGAGTGGTAAAACTACATGGAAAGATTTGATGAACCAGGGGATTATAGAGCTGATAGATGCAGAGGAAGAGGAAAATTGTTATGTTGCATTGAATGAAGACGAGTTAACAAAAGAACACACCCACATGGAGTTGGATCCGCTGTTTATTATGGGTGTTGATGCTTCTTTATTGCCTTATCCTGAGAAGAACAGAGGAGACCGTTTGAATTATGGTTCAAGAATGATTGTTCAGGCAACAGGAATATACTTGCAAAATTATCATACAAGAGATGATACAACCGCCCAATTACTGGCATATCCGCAAGTGCCGATTGTCCAGAGCCAGACAACAGAATTAGTCGGGCATAAATCGCATCCTTCCGGACAAAATCTTGTTATTGCATTGATGCCGTTCCACGGATACAACATAGAGGATGCTTTGATTGTGAATAAGGCTTCAATTGAGAGGGGATTGGGGAGATCATTTTTCCTGAGAACATACATAGCAGAAGCAAGAAAGTACTGGGGAGGACAGGTTGATGAAATAGGCATTCCTGATCCTGATGTAAGAGGATATATATCAGAAGAGGCTTACAAGAATTTAGGAGAAGAAGGGATTGTTAATGTTGAAGCGGATTTAGACACAGATGATATTTTAGTTGGAAGAACCTCTCCATTAAGATTCTTAGGGGTTCAAAAGGAAGTTAAAATGGGTCTGTCTAATAGAAGAGATAATTCAGTTTCTGTTAAGAAAGGCGAGGAAGGGACAGTTGAAAAAGTAATAATCACAGAGGATGAGGAAGGAAATAGAGTGGTTAAAGTTTCTGTCAGAGAGCACAAAATACCAGAAGTAGGAGATAAGTTTGCTTCAAGGCACGGACAGAAGGGAGTTATAGGTTTGGTTGTTCCTGAAGCAGATATGCCATTTACAAGGGATGGGATAACACCAGATATTATTTTGAACCCTCATGCAATACCTTCAAGAATGACTGTTGGTCAGTTGTTGGAGATAGTGGCAGGAAAGACAGGGGCAATGTTGGGACAACTGATGGATGGAACAGCATTCAGAGCTGATGAAAGAGTTATCAGAGATCTTCTTAAGTCAACAGGATTCAGGAATGACGGAAAAGAAGTATTGTATAGCGGACTTACAGGAGAGAAGTTCGAGGCGGAAATACTTATAGGTGTTGCTTATTACCAAAGATTATATCACATGGTCTCTCATAAGATGCATGCAAGGTCAAGGGGACCTATTGCTTTGTTGACTAAACAGCCGACAGAAGGTAGATCAAAAGAAGGTGGATTGAGATTCGGAGAGATGGAGAAAGACTGTTTAGTTGCTCATGGTGCCGCTATTGCTTTAAAGGAAAGGTTTAGCTCAGATGCAACAAAAATACATATTTGCGAAAGCTGCGGTATAGTTGCGGAAAGCGACAGATTTAAGAAAGGAAAGATGACTTGTCCGTTATGCAATGAATCCAAGGTAAAGGACGTAGAAATGTCTTACGCATTTAAATTGCTGTTGGACGAGTTGAAGAGTATGATGATATATCCAAAAGTTATTGTTGATTAGAGGTAGATTTTATGAGTCATAAAGTTAAAGAGATTCAGTTCAGTTTATTATCTCCTGAGATGGTAAGGGAATTAGCAGTTATGGAGATCAACACTTCAGAAGTTTATGATATAGATGGTTATCCTATTGAAGGAGGGGTTATGGACCCTCGAATGGGTGTTGTAGATCCGGGAATGAGATGTAAGACCTGCGGAGAAACAATGGGAGGATGTCCAGGACACTTCGGAAAGATTGAGTTAGCCAAACCAGTTCTCAATGTAAATTATCTTAAACAAATCAAGGATGCGTTGACATTTACGTGTTTCAAATGCGGTGGATTGTTAATTGATGACGAGAATGCAAAATATATTGAAACAAAGGGCTCAAAATTGACACCATTTAAGAAATGTGTTCATTGCGGCCAGGTTGCAGAGAAAATAAAGTTTGAAAAGCCGTTTTCTTTCTTTAGAGGCAAGACGGCTTTGACTCCTGAAGATATAAGGGAGCATTTTGAGAAGATCAGTGATGAGGATGCCAAAAAGATAGGTTTTGTGGGAGGAAGGCCAGATTGGCTGGTCCTGAATGTTCTATTAGCGCCTTCTATTACTGTAAGGCCTTCTATTACTTTAGAAAACGGGGACAGATCCGAGGATGATTTAACCCACAAATTAGTGGACATTGTAAGAATAAATAAGAGATTGAAGGATAATATTTTGATGGAAGCTCCTGAGTTTATTATAGAGGACTTGTGGGAGCTTTTGCAGTATCATGTTGCTACTTTCTTCAACAACGAGCTTACAGGAGTTCCTCCTGCTAGACACAGATCTGGAAGGGCATTAAAAACAATAGCTCAGAGGCTTAAAAGTAAAGAGGGAAGGTTCAGGCACAATCTTTCCGGAAAGAGGGTTAATTATTCTGCACGTACGGTAATATCTCCTGATCCAAATATAAGTATAAACGAGGTTGGGGTTCCGGAAGAAGTTGCTATGGAATTGACAATACCTATGAAAGTCACAAAAGACAATCTTGAATTTGTCAAAGAATTGATAAAGAACGGTCCGGACAAGCACCCAGGGGCTAATTATATAATAAGAGGAGATGGTTTAAGGAAAAGAATAATGGAGTTCAACAAAGAACTTTTAATTGAGGAAGTTACACCAGGATATATTATTGAGCGCCATGTTATGGACGGAGATGTTGTTCTGTTCAATAGACAACCTTCCTTACACAGAATGTCTATAATGGCCCACAGGGCAAAAATCATGCCTAATAAAACATTTAGATTGAATTTGTGCGTTTGTCCGCCTTATAATGCCGATTTTGACGGAGATGAAATGAATCTTCACGTTCCACAAACAGCGGAAGCCAGAGCGGAGGCAGAACAGTTGATGCTGGTTGAAGAGAATATAAGATCTCCAAGATTTGGTGGGCCTATAATAGGAGCGAATCAAGATTATGTTTCAGGAGCTTATTTATTAACAAAAGATGATACGATTCTACCAAAAAAGAAAGTTGTGCAGATGCTTTCAGCAGTAGGTATATATGATGTTAAATTAGATAAAGAACAGTACACAGGTAAAGAAGTATTCAGCATGATAATTCCTGACAACATAAGTATAGAGTTCAAGGATAATATGGGCAATCCTGTGGTAATAAAGAACGGAACTCTTGTCAAGGGTGTTATTGATGAGAAAGCAATAGCCTCATTTAAAGGCAGATTGTTAGATGCGATTGACAAGAACAATGGACACTCTGCTGCAGCGAAATTCCTTGATCAAGTTACAAGGCTAATACTAGAATTTTTGATGATAAGAGGGTTTAGTGTTTCTTTGGATGATCTTGACTTAGGAGAGAATGCTTTAAAAGAAATAACAAAAGTTATTGACGAGCAAGTTAATTCAATAGATTCAATAATAAAGGAATACAATGAAGGCAAATTACAGCCTAACCCGGGCCGGACTATAGAAGAAACTGTAGAAGATAAGATAATGGGAGAACTTTGGCAGATCACAAATAAGGTTCAAGAGATAATAAAGTTAAATGCCAAGGAAAAGGGAGCTCTTGTTATGGCTAAGACAGGAGCGAGAGGTAATATCCAGAATTTAGCATATATGTCTGGTTTAGTAGGGCAGGAGATGTTGAGAGGAAGACGTATATTCAGAGGATATAGAGAAAGGGTTTTGTCGCATTTTAAGAAGAATGATTTGAGTGTAGATGCTCATGGTTTTGTTAGAAGTCCTTTCAAGAAAGGATTGAATCCTATTGAATTCTTTTTTGAAGCAATGAAAGGAAGAGAAGGTATAATGGACTCTTCATTAAAGACAAAGATATCAGGATATTTAGAGAGGAGATTAGTCAATGCATTGCAGGATCTTAAAGTAGGACCTAATGGAATGGTAAGAGATAATTCTGGCGCTATAATACAGTTTATTCCTGGAGAGGACGGAATAGATCCTGCTAAGAGTGATTACGGAAAAATTGTGAGGGCTTGAGAGGGATATTATGGAAGTTGACATATACGGAATTATTGAACATCATACTGGAAAAAGCATAAAGGATTTCAGCAAGAAAGAGCTTGAGGAGCTAGTGGCAAAATATGAAAAAATGAAGTATGATTATGGAGAGGCCATAGGGGTTGTTGCTGCCCAGAGTATTGCAGAACCTGCTACTCAGACAACATTGAGATCATACCACGCTGCAGGTAGAGTTCAACTTGTTACTACTAAAGGTTTGCCAAGACTTATAGAATTGTTTGATGCTAGAGCAGAACCAAAAACACCATCTATGACTATATACATGGACAAGGACCACAATGATGTTGAGAACGCTAAGAAATTGGCAGCTTCAATAAAGGAGACATCATTGAAACAGATAATTATTGAGGATTCTATTAATCTTGTTGATAAGGCGGTGGAGATTGTCCTGGATGAAGCAGAAATGAAAGAGCTTGATTTGACTATTGATAATGTTGTTAATAATATCAAGAAAACAACAAAAGGGGTAGTGATAAATGTTGATAAAAATGTGTTGAAAGTTATACCTCAAAAGGATAAAGAAGTTGATGTCAGGGAATTGCAACAATTAAGAGTGAAGTTAAGGAATAAATATCTTAAAGGATTGAAGGAGATAAAACAGGTTCTTATCGAGAAAGATAGAGATTCGTGGGTTATAAAAACAATAGGCTCTAATTTAAGAAAGATTTTGTCTTATCCTGGTGTTGACAAGACAAGAACAATAACCAATGATGTTTTTGAGATTTCCAGGATTTTAGGTATTGAGGCAGCAAGATCCGCGATAATTAATGAAACTTTGGAAACAATGAGAGAACAGGGTGTTGATACTGACGAGAGGCATGTCTTATTGGTTGCTGACACCATGACTTTCGAGGGTGTTATTAAACCAATAGGAAGGTATGGTATTGCAGGAGGAAAGAGTTCAGTTCTGGCAAGGGCAAATTTCGAAGAGACTGTAAAACATTTGTCTTCTGCTGGTTTAAAGGGGGAGTTGGACCCTCTGAGCTCTGTTGTTGAAAACGTGATAATAGGTAATGTCGCACCTATTGGCACGGGAATGATAAAAGTAAGGTTCAAGGATTGATGGTGAGAATATGGTATTGAAAGATGATGATTTTTTTGAGGCAGAATTCAACAAGCTTAAAAAAGAAGAAATAATTGTTGGAACAGAAAGGACAATGAAACTTTTAAAGAATGGTTCACTCAAGAAAGTTTTTGTTTCTTCAAACTGTCCCGAGGATATAAAGAAAGAAATAGAACATTTAGCAAATATAGCTAATGTTCAGGTTTTTGAGTCTAAATCTGATTCAAAGTTCTTAGGAACATTGGCAAGAAAGCCTTTTAATGCTGTTGTTGTTGGTGTTAAGGGCTAATTAAACATTTTCTATGTTTTTTTTATTTAACAGTTACGCTTTTTGCGAGATTTCTTGGTTTGTCCGGATCGTATCCTCTTTTTACTGCAAGGTAATATGCAAGAATCTGGACTGGAATTATGTTAACCAAAGGGGAAGAAATACCTACATCAGGAACTCTTATCCAATAATCAAAAACTTCATTATTCTTAGGGGATATGCCTATTATATACGCTCCTCTTGTTTTTAGTTCAATGGCGTTGTTTATAACATCCTGCCTGAATTCATCATCAGGAACAATCGCTATACAAGGGACATTATTCTCTATTAGTGCTATAGGTCCGTGTTTTAGTTCTCCTGACGCAAATCCCTCTGCATGTATGTATGACACTTCTTGTATTTTGATTGCGCTTTCCAGTGCCATAGGGTAGTTCTCTGCTTTGCCTATGATGTAGATGTTTGGCTGTTCGTGTATTTTTTCTGCAAGTTTTTCTATGTGTTTTATGTATCTCGGGTTGAGAAGATCGTTTATTTGAGACGCAGTATCTATGAGTTCATTTTGTCCTCGGTTCAGTTTATTGGCGGTTGCGAATGCGATCAACAGCAAGACGGCAAGCTGGCTTGTCGCAGTTTTGGTTGCGGCAACACCTTTTTCAGGACCTGCTTTTATTAAGAACGGATAATCAGACATTCTATAGATTGTAGAGCCTTCAACATTTACAAGACACATCACTTTTGATTTTTTTCTTTTTGCAACTTCCATTGCTTCTATTACATCAGCAGTTTCTCCAGATTGGGATATAACAATAATCAAAGTTTCTGGAGTTAGAAAATGCTCGAAAGCTTTGAATTCTGAAGCTATAACAAAATTCACATGCTTTTTTGCTATTTTAGAGAAGAAATATTCTGAGGCCATACCAACTTTTCCTGATGTTCCTGATCCGAGAATGAATATTCCCTTTGCTTCTTTTATTATTTTTGCGATCTCCTTAACATCTTCATATTCTTGATTCAATGCTCTTCTTATTGTTTCTTTTTGCTCCATGATCTCTTTTATCATGAAATGTTCGTAGTCTCCTTTTTCGACACTTTCCACGTCAAGATCGATCTCAACAAGCCTTCTATTAAGTTCTTTTCCTGTTCTTGAATCATAGAAGTGAAGCTCATTTCCGATTATAACCATCTGGTCGTCGTCAATATAATTTACTCTGTTTGTGTATTTAAGGAATGCAGGTATATCTGATGCAAGGAAATATTCTTTCTCTCCTTCGTATTCACCGACACCGAGAATTAAAGGAGATCCTTTTCTAGCACCTATAATTAATTTTGACTCACTGGATATTATCACTATTGCATATCTTCCTTCCAGCCTTCTTACAGCTTCCATTACTGCTGTCTTTAATTTGCCTTTTTCATAGAATTCTTCTATTAAATGGACGATAACTTCTGTGTCTGTATCAGAAGTGAATTTGTGTCCTTTTTTTTCGAGTTCTTTTCTTAATTCTTCATAGTTCTCAATTATTCCGTTATGCACAACAGAAATAGTTTTTTGCTCGTTGGAATGCGGGTGCGCGTTCTCTTTGGTTACTGCTCCGTGTGTTGCCCATCTTGAATGGCCTATACCTAAATCTGTTTCCGGGAGGTTAAGTTCTTCAATAGATGTATCGCTTATCTTTCCTATGCTTTTATGTATAAATAGTTTGTTGTCGTGCTTTAATCCTATCCCCCAACTGTCGTATCCCCTGTATTCTAGGTTTTTAAGGCCTTCTATTACAACTTCAGATGCATTTCTTTTGCCTTTGTATCCGATTATACCGCACATACAATCAACATTATTATTTAGTCAGTTAATTTTATATAGGGATATATTTCTTGTTTTATTCTGTCGTTATTCCTTTGATTTTTGTTCTCGCTTCGTTGAACTTTTCATATATCAATGATGTTATTACGGAGAGCACTCCTAATATTAATATTAGTAGCACATTAAATATGATCAGGTTATCGATTTTCAAAGGATTGTAATATGAGTTAGTCACTATGATAAATATGCCAATATTAAGGCTTGTTGAAATAAATAATACTGTTTTCTGGTTTTTTTTCATGGAGTAATAGCCTAGTATATATGATGTAAGAGATATAAAGGGAATTATGGATGTAGGAGCATATATTCTTAAGATGGCTTCTTTGTTTGGGTAGATTCCGAAATAAAGGAATAAAACAAGATAGACTATTATTAATGTAACTATTGCGGTTATGCCCGCCTTCAAAAACAATTCATCTTTTTCTATGTGTCTAACCATTATACCATCCTGTCAATAATTGGTTTCTTGTGTTTTTTGAATAAAATATAGTGTATCTTTTTTTCACAAGATCAACATTGTTTAATTTTGATCTGCTTACAGGCAGTATGCTGAATATAATATCTCCGGGCCGTATCACAGCATATGTCTGTATTGACAGCACTATCCCCCTCTCTTCAGAAATAATATCTTTGCTGGTGTTTGTTTCAACATCATAAACTTCCCCAAGTATTGTGCCTTTTGAAACCACATCCCCGAGTTTTACAGAAGGATAGAGAAAGCCTTTATATTCTGATAGTATGTTGATCCTCTTTGTGAGAATATATTGTCTTGCAGGTATTGTTGCGCGACCTTCTATAAATCTATAATATTTCAGAAGGTTTATAGCTCCGAACAAACCATATCTTATAAAGAAATTATTCAAAGAGTTGGATTCCCCTATTTCTACAGTCATCGCAGGAACTTTTATTTTTTTTAATTCTCCTGCTAAAGATCCTGGTATTATCTCACGGGTCATTGCGATTAATGTCCCGTATATTCTGCACATCTCGGCAAGAGTTTTTGACTCGTCATTTTCAAACATTCTTGGATGGGGCAGAAGTATCCTTCCTTCGGGTCCTGTATGCAGATCGATAACATAATTGCTGTCTTTTATGAGGTTGAATATCTCATATGCGATTTTATCTGTGACAGATCCGTCTTTGTTTCCAGGGAAGCATCTGTTCAAATCCTTTCCGTCATTAGGTGTTTTCCGCTCTCTTGCTTGGAATGCAAGAGGATTCGCGATAGGTATTAGAAGAATCTCTCCTTGGACTTCTTGATGTTTTAAATATAACTCTAGTTGCTTTAGAACTTCTACACCATTAATTTCATTACCATGAGTGTTTGCGATAAATGTTATTTTTTTTATTTTTTTTTCAGGTTCTTTTCTTGGTTTTATTAGTATGTATCTTATAGAGAATTTCAAATTTTCTGTTACTTCAACTTCTACAGAACTTTTGATTACTCTGTTCATACGTTATTTTAGATTATAGGGGTATAAATAACTTTACACAGCTATCCTTTTTTCATCCGAAAAGTTCTTTAAAACTTTTTTATAACACAAATATGCCATATCTTTATATAGGAATTAAGGATATAATATTATTAGGTAATAATGTTAAGAGGGATTGTTATGAGGTTTTTTGGAAAAAGAAAAGGTATTTCGCCACTGGTGGCGGCTGTTCTTTTGATTGCGTTTACTATGGCAGTAGCAGCAATACTTACTGCATGGATCACAAGTTTTACTTCAAAACAACAGGAAAAATCAGAGGTTTTTGAGACTAAGATAGCTTGTTCATATCAGAATATCCAGGCGAAAGCGGAGTTCTCGAGATATAATTCAACTGAGAATATTTTTGAGACGTATATATCCAATTCAGGTACAGAAGACACAATAGTGACCCAGGTTGTTTTATCTAAAGACGGGGTGAATTTTGACGGACCTCCCAGGGATCTGAATCCTACAATTGCGATATCAAAAGGAGGAGGAACTTCTTTCAAACTGAATCTTACAAATGTTTTGAATCCCGGAGATTCATTCCAGAAAATAAGATTCTACACTTCATGCGGTCCTGATTATTTCACAACACTTTCAATGCCTGTTGGTGGTTGGGCATCGTTGGCAGACACATCTGGAGCAAACATTATGGTGTCTTAGGTGTTTGAATGACTGTTATAAAGAAGGGTTTATCCCCTCTTTTATCTGTTGTTTTGCTGGTTGCAGTCACGCTTTCTATAGGTGTGTTTGTTTCCGGATGGCTTTCTTCTACTGCCAAAACACAAACAGAGCAGGTTACGGCCAATAATGATGTTACCTGTAATTATGCTTCTTTGAATGCCCAGAATGCGGTGTTTAACCAATCAGGAAATAATGAGATTAAGTTTGATATCACCAATACAGGAACAAAAGACCTGACAATATCAAAGATAAGAGTTACGGACAATTCCTCTAATACGGAGTTATTGAATACTTCTTATTATCTTTATGCCGGAGACGGATACACAATAACAGAGACTCTGTCTTCTTTGACAGATGTGTACTCTATAAGGATTATAACTTCTGAATGCCCTGCAGGATCACTTACAATAGAAGATGACGAAATTACAGAATATTAGTTTATATATTTTTTTAACCTATTCTTTTCTATGAGCAATAAGATATATTTTTTAGGCAATGGGGGAGGAAGGTTTGTTTCTTCAAGGCAAATAAGAAGAACAGCAGGATTTTTTCTTGAATTGGATAATTCCAGGATGTTTGTGGATCCGGGTCCTGGGGCGTTGGTATATTCCAGAAAGTATAAGATTCCTTTAGAAGAATTGGATGTTATATTTGCGAGCCATAAACACACGGATCATTATACGGATGCAGAGCCACTTATAGAGGCTATGACAAGAGGAGGAGTTAAGAAAAGAGGCACTTTTTTGTGTCCAAGATCTTTGGAAGAAGATTCTGTTGTTTCGGAATATCATAAGAGTTTAGTTAAGGATGTTGTGGTAGTAGGACCAGGGTCAGAATACTCTTTTAAAGATATTAAGTTGAGGTTTACAAAAACATTTCATTCTGATATCAATGGGGTTGGTTTTGTTTGTTCTCTAAAGAACGGATTGAAGATATCTTATACTTCTGACGGGAAACTTACAGAAGATGTTATGAAAGAGCATAAGGATTCAGATATTGTTATATTCAACTCTTTTGTTGACAGGAAGCTTATAGAGGGTGATAATGATACCGAAGAATTTGTAAAAAGCAAAGGGGAGAAAGAACTTGATTATCTTCTTTCAAGACACATGGACATTAAGGAGGTTGTTTTGTTTTTAGAGAGGTATAAACCGAGACTGGCTTTGTTGAGGCATTTTAGTCTGCCTTTATTGAGGAAAGGAGACAAGGCAATTGCAAAAGAAATAGAAGAGAAAACAAAAGTCAGGACGATAGCGCTGCAGGACTCTGATGTTCTTGATCTTGACAGAATGGAAATCACGAATATAGACTATAAAGAGACGTCAAGTTTAAATAAATTCATTAAATAAGTTTATTTGTGTTGTTATGAAAGAGCCATTAATAAAAGAGAAGAGATGGAGCAAGGAATTTGAGAAAGAAATAGTTGATAAATGGAAGAAGGACAAAGTTTATGCTTTTAAAAATGACCCAAAAAAGAGAGTTTATTCTATAGACACTCCACCACCTTATGTTAATGCGCCTGTTCACATAGGCCATGCTACCACATACACATGGATGGATTTCTTTGCCCGCTTTAAGAGAATGAAAGGATTTGAGGTTTTGTTTCCATTAGGTTTGGACAGGAACGGCTTGCCTATTGAGGTTGCTGCCGAGAAAAAGTTTAATATTAATATGAATAAAGTTTCAAGAGATGAATTC
>CAZKIC010000009.1:0-13482 GCA_964552785.1 uncultured archaeon | reverse complement strand
TTTTAATTCTATACATCTATTGTTTGAAACCAGAGTTAATTTTAACTGAAACCTCTTTTAGAAAAATGAAACAACCCTGAGAAAAAGTGAAACCCATAAATATTAGATGCAGATTAAAATGTGTCAAACTTACCCTATTCTTTATAAATCTAAAACTCCAAAAATTAGTATATTATTTCTGTAATCCTTGAGAGATGACAACATCTTGATATGGTAATATATTTAAATGTTTACATTCTATTTATTGTCAGGGAAAGAGGTCGTATTGGTTAGTTTATCGGATTAGCCAATATATTGCCACAAAACCGACGTTGAGGGAGACTAAAACACAAGGGAGATACGTCTTTTGTGGTGTTAACTAAATGAAGCTAAACTCAGGCAAATCACTAAATAGGATTATTAGGAAGAATATAGATAAATTAATATTATTACAATCAATTATAGTCATAGCCTTAATTATATCATCGCCAATAGCTATTTCTTTAAATTTGTCTTATAATTTGACACAGAACAAGACAAACACAACTCTTTCTAATTCTAATATTTCAATAAATGAGTCAAACTTTTCTTATCCCGAAGAATATTTGTTTACTTTGAACCACACACATACAGATAAGAATGTATCGAAAAACACAACAACAAATGAAACAAACAACCAGACTAATAATGAGACCATTCCTTTAATTGAAAATAACACAACCCTGAATTCTTCGAAATCCTCGGAATCTGTTTTCTCAAACCAGTCTCAAGAACCAATTAAAAGTTACTCAAAAGGCAACAATACTAATAGCACTAGAATAACAGTACAAGAGCTTAACAGCACACAATCTTTAGAACAAATAATAAACACAACCCCTATAGACACTTTTGAAGTCCTGATCCAAGAACCTGCAGAAGTTGGAAAACCGGTTAAGTGGAGGAAAATTATTCGTGTTATTAATAACAATAATTCTACCAAGACTGTAAATCTAGATGCAGAAGTTCCAATTGAATCCAGAAATATAGACATAGAAGACAAAAAAGAAAAAAAGAAAAAAAGATTCACAGAGAAGAAAACAGGAAATAAAGGAAAATATTCTTTATCTTATTCAAATTCTAGAAACTATAAAAAAATAATAGAATTCTCAGATACATTAAAACAGGGCGAAGCAAAGGAATATGAGATTATCTTTGAGACTCCCGCACCGAAAAAATCAGAGTCAAAAGAAGAAGGTTTTCTTAAAAGAGTTGATGTTTTTGACGACACTTCTTTCCACATATACAACATAACAGTTTCTACAAAAGTTCCGGAAAATCCAAAATACGGGTTTAGATTGTATCGTTTGGATGAATGGAATGAAACACCTTTTTATAATCTGTCAGGAATAGACACAAACGGGAATGGTTTAGTGGACACATTAACATGGGTGGTCCCAAGATTGTCGGTAGCATCTTACGGAGTCCAGTTTACTGTTGGACATCTGCCAAGAGTTTCAACTTTAGAGCGGACTGATTATAGTATATACAACGATGATTTTGTTGTAAATTCTATAGATAAGGATGCAGGATTATACGTTATAAGGAATACAGGAACAACAGCAACCTCTGATGACAACTGGATCTCGGATTTAGATGATGTGGATGTTGGTTTTGTAATGGGGATAACCGATGCTAGCAAGGCACATTTTTCAAAGAATCAGATGGACGCAATAAGAGATACTTTATATGATATAGGAACAGGAATGGTGGCTGATGCAGATGCTCTATGGAGTGGCGAAAAATCACAGACAAACGACGGTCTTGCAAAATTTGCAGAAACATTTTTCTGCGCAAAAGCAAAAGACAAAGCAATGTATAATCAAGGAAACCCTCCAGAGATAACACAAAATGACCACTACATAACATCAATATGGAATGTTGGCACACAATTCGCTTATGACGATAATAATTATAAAGCAGGATATTTCGAGTATTTAGGACCAGATTATTACCCTATGGAATGGGCAGGAACTTCTCCAAAATATCCCGCTAAAGCAGAGATGAATTATTCTTTAGCAACATGTACTGCAGGAGCTTATGCGCAAACAGTAGGTATAATGGGAGAGATACCAAGAGCAGTAGAGAATGGAGGTTTGACTCAATCTCAAAAAAATCAATGGTATCAACTTACAGACAGAGCGACAAGATGGGCGATAGGAAAAAATAAAAACATATTAGAAAGCAATATAGACGAGTATATAAGCCAGTTTGTCATAGATTTAAACAAATACAATGAAAGGAACAACCATTTCCATATAAAATTCGTAAACATAACAAATACAACAACAGATAAAGATTATTATTCTGAAACAGACACAATATATTTTTATGCAAGCCTTATTGATGAAAACGGAAATAAAATAAGGGGAGATGAGTATAAAGGCGAGGCAAGAATAGACACCATAACAAGCAAAAGCGGAGAATTGCTTACAAGAGATATACTATTAACAGACACCGATAATGACGGAATATGGACTGCCGTCCTCCCTTTAAACTCGTTCAATTTCAACAACGGGCTTTTAGATGAAAATCCTTTTGAAGAATACATTATAACATTCAAAATAGAAAACTACAATTGGAAATCCCCTAATTTTTATTCAAAAGTCATATACATAGGAACATTAACACCTACATACATCCAGAGAATAGAACTTACTAATAATTCTTTAGAAAACACAACCTATGAAAAAGATTCTGTATTCAACATAACAACAAAATTATTTGATGAATCGGAAACTGAAATAACCTCTTTTTCTGGAACTTATCAAATAACAAATATAACAGATTACCAAGGCAACCAATTAACAGGGCTGACATATCCTATAAGCATGTCTTATTCTTCAGGAGTTGGATGGTGGGCAACAATAAATCTTTCTCAGGCAGATGAGAAAGAAGGTTACTCTTACACCATATATTTAGAAGCAACACCGACCGGATGGACAGAATCTTTAAAATCTTCATACAATTTTAAAATAAAAAGTAAAGAAGAAGGTTATTATTATAACGAACCCATAACCGTAAAGATATATGCACGAAACAAAGGAGGAGCAAATCTGACCTCTTTTAACTGCACTTCCGAAATAAACTCAAATTTCACTTATACGGGAAGCAATATATCCTCTAAAGGAGTTGTAACAAATAATTCTGATATATTAAACTGGGAAATCGGTAACATCGAGGCATCAGAAACTATATCAACACAAGAATATCTAATATACAATATAACAACAACTCAAACCACTCCAGGAGAGTATAATTTATCCATAGCAAACTGTTCTGCTGTTGATGCTTTGAACAATACCTATTATAGAAATTCAACATTGACTTCTGTTAATATCTTAATCCCTGTGCTTTCGATAATCCGGCATTATCCTGAAAATCATTCTTACCCATATAGTGTCTGGTCTCAAGAAAAATTCAATGTTTCCGCCACAATAAAAAACAACGGAAACACAAAAGCAGTAGGTATTACTTATACTGAAAGAATACTCAATAAATATGTAAAAGATCAATGCGATAACGGATGGTGTAATTTCACAATAAACAGCATCAACAACAACGGTACATTCACAAGTTTTACTCAATATTCACAAGGAAATTACACTATATTGGAATGGACTAACGGAACTTTGAACCCCGGAGAAACAACAACAATACAATACACTTTGACGGCCCCAGACAGCCAGATGTATGGAAATGAAGTATACTATAATGAAGGATTCAATGGAACTTCAACTTACAAAGATAATTACGGCAATGTATGGGGTCCTGAAACAAGTATATTTGATCTAAAAGTCAAACCATCAGGCAGAGGGTATATAGAACATTATGTTTATTCCTCAGGATATGATCCAGAAGGATGGAATTCTGAAGTGGAAGCAAACTACACACTAAATATGTATTATAGAATTAAAAACACAGGGACAGAGAACATCACAGATATATACGAGGTTAATTTATCCATACCTAGTGAGTGGGTCATAACAGACACCGGTTCGGGAGAATTGATAGGCCAGAAAATAAGATGGAATAAATCTGTTTTAAATTACGGATCAGAATTTGAACCAAATGAATATATAGATTTAGTTTTTACTGTGACACCAAATGAAACACAAGGAAGCTGGAGATTCAACACATCTGCTTTATTCATGGACGAAGTAATGACCGGGAACCAAACATCCCAAACATATGGTTTTGTAAAGACAAGAACCTTAAACATAGTAGATTCTTTATCTACGAATCCAGTAAAGCCCGGAAAAACAACATGGCTCACTATATTATTGTCAAACACGTTCTCAAGATTAACAACAGAAGTATTGACAGATATATTAAATCTGCCACAGAACTGGGATGTCATACCCGACAGAAAGTATTACTCTTCCATAAATGGGACTGAACAGTCGAGATTTTTAATCATAACTTCTGCATCTTCTCCAGAACAAGACTATAATGTAACACACCAAACAAATTACACCGATCCTAATAGTTTAAAACACACAAAAACAATAAATAAAACAATAACTCTTGGAGATAAACCAAACTTAAAGATTATAAGAGAGATGCCCCCTCAAATCAGACAGGCAGAAGATGCCAAAGCACCAACATGCAACCCATGGGATTACACAGATCCTGATTGTAATTATGCAACTATAAAATTAGTAATTTATAATGAAGGAAATGAAAATGCGACAAATGTAGTGGTAGATGATTATGCAAATCCAAAAGGATTTTGCTCAAGCAAAGCAGGAGGAACATGCGACGATATGTATTATCAATGCATTCCTTCACCAGGAGAATACACTTGTTCCATATTAACCACTAATCCTTTGACTGACGGAACTCCAGGACATATAAGATTCACTTTAAATAACCCTATAGAGCCTCACAATTATACCGTCGTTTCTTATCATTTTATGACCATAAATAATAAAGACGCATATAAAGGTTCTGCCTATTTTGATTTTAATGCTTCTGCTTCATACGATGACACATCCTCTAATAAATATAAATCATTTGAAAACGACACATATTACAACCCTCCTGCTTCTGACTATTTATATTTAAGAGATAAGGCATCTATGGATATTGATATCAATTACTCCTCAATTATTCCGCCATATAAAAGAGATTTCAAAGTTGGAGAAGAAACAACATTCTATGGAACTATAAGGGCTATATCCGGTAAGAAACCTCTTAGGGCTCCTTGGTATTTTGAATTAGATTTTGACGACACATGGAACTTAAGCTCTGCAACATGTATCTCCCCTGCATCATGCTCCTGTTCAATACAGCAGTCAGACAACAAAATAAAATGTGAGGATACAACAAATGATCTAAATAATATGCTTTCTGGTTCTTTCAAGTTTAATGCAACAAGAAACTACGATACACCTTCTTTGATAAAGGTGTATGCTACTGATTCAGACAAAAAACCAATGAATATGTATTTCGATCCGGGTTTATTCCTTATAGGTGTTTCTGGTATTGCCAATATCTCTATAATAAGCCCTTCCTTCGGGACAGAGATTATCAAAGGAGACACATTCTTGCTTAACACAACAACTACAGCACAAAAAGGAAATGTTATAGATTGCATTGCTCAAGCAGATTTCTCTTCTGGAATAACCTTTACAAATCAGAGCGATGATTATGTACACGATATAGGAAGCATAATGCAAAATAATAATACCTTTACATATTGGAATCTTACCGCAATTGAAGTAGGAAAGCAGGATTTATCAACCATAACAATATGTTTTGCAGGAGAAACAACATGGGAAGAAACCTCTATAAACATAACTCCAACATTCAAAGTAAACTCTATTGTTGTTTGGCCTCCTGAGATAGAGCAGGATCAGTTGATGAATAATATAACCATTAATATAACTTCAAGATCAAAACAGCTTACATATGAAGTAACAACTACAGGAACTTCAAACTCTAATAATACATATTCTTATACAAACACAACAAACATTACGAACGGAACCTCTGTGAATATTACTTTACAAGGACCTTTCATACCTCAAAACACCCCTCAGGGATATTATAACATAACAACAAATGTTTCATGGACCCATAATTTCTTTAATGATAATATTATCAACAACACCTTATTCGAGGTAGTAATAGTTAATGCCACATCCTCTTTAAATGCGACTCAGTTAAATGTTTCCGACTACTTAAATTTAACAATACACATAGATCAAACATTTAACAACTCTATAGAATTCAACATAACTCCGAGAGTATTCAATTCTTCGGGTGTAGAGAGGACCTCTTTCTGGAACATAAATCCTCAAAATAATATATTACAGGTTTCCGGGGATTCAAACAACCAAACCTCTTTCTTGATCTCAACCCCTACAGCATTGCAAGTTCCCGCAGGATTTTACAACATCTCGACTAAAATAAATTATACAGATCCTTATAACATATACAAACAAAAATTCACAAATGAAACAATAGAAGTCTTGTGGAACAAAGATTATCTTGTAGGTATATTCTCAAATAAGAGGCTGCCTTTGGGACTAAACAGAACAATTAATGTATCAATAAACAACACAGGAAATAAAGATCTTGAAAATGCAAACATAACCCTGGAGATTTTCAATTCTTCAAACTCTTTCTCATGGATCTCCCCGACTTACAAGACAAATTCAGTAAATATGGGCCAAAATAAGAATACAACATTCAACATATCCATACCTTCAACAGCAGAACCCGGAGTCTACACTTTAAGAGCAAATGTATCTTTTGATGGTGTTTTAAGGCAGTCTTTGCTTAATATTTCGGTTTCAAAAGATCTCAACATTACTGATTTATTAACATCTTCAAATGAATTTGAAGTATCTGGTTATGAATTTGAAGTAGGAGATAAGATAGATTGGATCAAGATATATATAGACAATTATGCAAATGATGAATCTTATCCTGAACTCAACACAACAATAAATATTTACAATGACTCCGGATTTGAACAAACCTGGGGTCCGGAAGATACAGAAATACAGACATCCAGTGATTTACACAATATAACCATAGACGGGAACACAACTGATTGGTTATATTCTTCTTTAAAGGGGACAGACTCTGATGATATATCTGATGATTCTATAGATATAGAAAATGTATCAATTCACTCTAACAGTTCTAAGATATTCTTCCTTTTAAGTATTTATGGCGAGAATTCAACAGGCATATCCTTCAATAGTAATGCCAACTATACAATATACATAGACACAGATATGAATGAATCAACAGGATACAGACAACTGCCTAATTTTAATCTTCTTAGTTTAGGAGCAGATTATAAAATTACAAACAAAAACATATACGCATTCAATGGAACAAACCAAGGTGATAATTCTTGGTCATTAATTGATACAACATCTTATGCTTTTGACTCATACAATAAATCTTTAGAATTATCGTTATCAAGATCTTCAATAGGTATTAGAAACTATGATGATTTTAGAGTTATAGTATATACAAAAAACAATTCAATAGAGGATTTCGCTCCTACCTTATATGAAACTCAGAATTATCCTTTTAGAGTGGTTGAGGAAAAAATAATACACATATTTAATAACAATTCAAATGGATATGAAATACCTCCAACAACACCTTCTGGAACATACACTATAGAAGCAATATCAAAATGGAATAATGGTTTGATAACAACAAAAAATACCACAATAGATCTCGTCATTATTAATGCAAGCACCACCGCAAATCCAGATTCAATAAATGTGGGCGAGACAACAAATCTGACAGTGTCAATATTTAACAATTTCACTCGAGCAATAAACTTCACAATTCATACAGAGGTTTGGGATCCAGATGGAAATAATGATACCGCTTTATGGACTATAAATCCTAAACCGAAATATATGATGGTTGGCGGGAATTCTAAACTCTCTGAGAATATTTCTGTAGGAGCTCCTTTAAGTGCTTCAGATGTAAAAACAGGAAACTACACGATTAAAGCAATATTGTCTTATACAAACCCTAATGGCCATCAGATGCTGAGAGAAAGCAATACAACAATATCTGTTGTCGTAGTTGAGGAGTATAGAAATATTACAGCCACCCTTAATGTGCCGGACATGCCCCGAGGAGTGATATCAGAGATTACTATACCTATACAAAACACAGGTAACACCAATGTTACAAATATAAACACAACTCTGGAAATTTACGATAAAAACAATCAGAAGATGAGCTGGCCAATAACTGAAGGAGAGACACAAACATTTGATGTTTTGTTTGGAGAAACAAAATACATCAAATATCATGTAGAAGTTCCTTTATCTGCAAATATTGATCAATATACCTCTAATCTGACTATTGACTATGACGGTTATCTTGAAGAATACATGAATTTATCAAGCATTTTTAATGTAACTGAAGATCTCAATATTGAAGTATTCCCTGAACCTCTTTTGCTAGAGGCGGGAGATACAATCTCTAAAATAATTGTTAATGTAACAGACATAAATCCAACAGAATCTTATAATTTCAAATTATGGGCTGATGTTGAAAATGAGGATTGGGGACCTCAACCAAATATACCTCCTGATTCACCAACAGGATTGTGGTGGAACAAACAATGGAGCTATAAAAAACAAATAAACATAACTGAAAATTATGGGTTGAATCTTTCAGAATACATATTAAGGATATCTTTAACTAATTCAACATTCAATTATTCAAAAGCAAATTCAACAGGAAAAGATATAAGAGTAACTTATTACAACACCTCATCTCAAGAAGAGCAATTAATAAGCCATTGGATTGAAGAATGGAACTCATCAGGAAATTCAACAATATGGGTTCAGGTGCCTTTTATAGAAGCGAATAAGAATACAACTTTAAATATCTATTATGGTAATCCGTCTGTAGAATCAACATCCTCTCAAGAAGACGTATTTTCTTATGATGTTGCAAGACCAATATATTATCCTATAGAATCAACCAATGCCGATGATGCAGACGCAATAGCATTTTTTAACAACACAAATATCTCTGCATCCACTCAAACTTTAAACTTGGATGAACAATATGTAGATACATTATTAGATGCAAACATAAACCAGAACACACCTATAAGAATAACTAAACCGTCTCAAATAACATCCACATCAACAGGAGATTCATTCATCCCAATCTCTTTTATGGGAACAAGATTCGTATATAGAATAGACAGAGGCACAACCGATTATTTCTCTTTTTATGCACCGTACGGAACAGCAGAAGTAGAGCTATGTTATGGATCAAATTTCGCAACATGTGAGACAAACATAACTGTTCCAAATGGAACTGTAGGAACCATAAGTGCGGCAATACCTATAGACACAACCGTCAGGATATTGTCAAATGTTTCTGTTTTAGGATATTATAAGGGAGATACCTCAAGCGATATAATGGCTTTATATCCTGCATCTAAAGATTGGTGGGGAACAGGTTCTAACAATTTAGGTATAGGTATATTGGAGAATACAACAACAATATACATTTATTATAGTGACGGAACCCAGCCGGCCCAATCCGGAAACACATACAATGCAGGAGATCAAATAACTATAGCTACACCAGGAACAAGTTATGGTTCTAATCAGGGTGCAGAAGTAGGGGTTCATGTAACTTCTGATAAACCAATAGGGGTTTTAGGTGCAGCAGATTCAGATGGAATTGATGCAATAATATTCCTTCCAGAGAATGAGTTAGGAAAAGAGTATTTCATACCAATGGACACTCAATTTATCTCTGTAACAGCAACACAACCATCTACAAATTGTAGTTTGTATTATGCCAACGGCACTGTTGTCTCAAAAATGTCTGGCTCTCAACAGTATCCTTATCCAAATAAGATCTATTTTGGTAGTACAACAGACGGAAACAACATACCGACAGGAATGGGTAAAGGATCTAAAATATTATGTAATAATTCGGTCCAAGCATATTTCGAGGATCAAGCCACAAATGATGAAAAGAATTTGTGGTCAATAAAGAGTTCAAGACAGGCAGTTCCTCAAGAACCCACAATATATCTTTTAGGAGAAGAATCTATAGATTCTATAAGCACTTTCTCTATTTCTCCATCTGAAAAAATATCTTTTACCTTTGATAATGCAGGTTCGGGATACATAATACCTATAGGCACAAGCCCGGGAAATTACACAATAAAATCTACTGCAAACATAACAAGTTTGGGTGGAACGTTGAGATACGGGACAACCAGTAATTTAAAAATTGTTGAAATAACCTCTGATATTTATGTTATACAAAACAACCTTGATATAAATCAATCTTCAGATGTTGTTGTAAGTATAAAGAACAATTTTAACAACCCCATAGAATTCAATATAACATCTTTAAGAATAACAAGGAATTCAAAGGATGTAACAAGTGAATGGACTATCTATCCTCCTTATAATACATCAACCATAAGCGGATTATCATCAGGAAACATCTCTTTTATTTTAAAAGCTCCAGAAGATTTTAATAAAGCAATCCCTGGTGTATATGATTTAAACTTCACATATAAATATCAAAACCCAAATGGACAAAACAAGACAAAATATTCTATAGGAACAATAACTATAGGTAATGACACAGAACTCAATATAGACATTTTTGATGCCTTTAAGTATATGAAAGAGATAAAAATACAGAATAATTATCTTGAAAACATATCTGAATATCCTGTTATATTAACTTTGAGTACAACAAACTTTAACTACTCTAAATCTTTAAACAATGGAAATGATATATTTTTTACATATTATAATGAGTCATCTTCAGAAGAGATTGAAGCCCCTTTCTGGATTGAAGAATGGAACTCATCAGGAAATTCAACAATATGGGTCCAGATACCTTTTGTTGAGGCGTCGAAGAATAGCACAATTTATATGTATTATGGCAACCAAACCTTTAATTCACAATCAGATATCTCGAAAGTATTCTCTTATAAAAAATTAAAGCCACTGTATTATCCTTTGAGTCCGAATAATGAAGACAATGCCTATGTCGTAGCTTTCTATGATGATACAAACATTTCTGCTTCCTCTCAGAGTATACAATTAGACAGCCAAGAATTAGGAACATTATGGGATTCGTACATAGATACAAACACATCTATATATTCTACAGGACCTGTACAGATAAATTCATATGACACAGGAGATGCATTTGTACCAATATCATTTGCAGGGAAAAGATTCGTATACAGAATAGACCGAGGAAACACAGACAACTTTTATATCTTAGCTCCTTTTGAAACAGCAGAAGTTGAACTTTGCTACGGTTCAAATTTCGCAACGTGCGAGACAAACATAACTGTGGGTAAAGGAAAACAGAATGTTATAAGTGCGGCAATACCTATAGACACAACCGCCAGAATATTGTCAAATGCTTCTGTTTTAGTATTTTACGGAGCAGATGTATCAACAGACAATATAGCTTTGTATCCCGCATCTAAAGATTGGTGGGGAACAGGTTCTAACAATCTGGATATAGGTATATTAGAGAATACAACAACAATATACATTTATTATAGTGACGGAACTCAGCCGGCCGAATCCGGAAACACATACAATGCAGGAGATCAAATAACTATAGCTACACCAGGAACAAGTTATGGTTCTAATCAGGGTGCAGAAGTAGGGGTTCATGTAACTTCTGATAAACCAATAGGGGTTTTAGGTGCAGCAGATTCAGATGGAATTGATGCAATAATATTCCTTCCAGAGAATGAGTTAGGAAAAGAGTATTTCATACCAATGGACACTCAATTTATCTCTGTAACAGCAACACAACCATCTACAAATTGTAGTTTGTATTATGCCAACGGCACTGTTGTCTCAAAAATGTCTGGCTCTCAACAGTATCCTTATCCAAATAAGATCTATTTTGGTAGTACAACAGACGGAGCGAATATTCCTGTCACATATACAAGAGGTACAAGATTAAGCTGTAATGCTTCTGTACAAATTCACATTGAAAATCCCGCAACAGATGATGAGCAAAATGTATGGTCAATAAAAAGCTCAAGACCTTACATACCAAAAGAACCAACCATTTATGTTTTAGGAGAAACACCAATAACTTTAAGCCCTTACCCCGATGCCCAGAATCTAAGTGTAAAAGTAAAAATCTCTAATTACGGAAATATATTTGAGAATTCTATAAATATAACTCTTGCAATCTACGATGCATTAAATCAGATAATGTCGTGGACTATAACTCCTATCTATAAGATAATAGATATAGCGGTAGGCGCATTTAAGATAATTACATTTAATATAGAACTCCCTTCATTATCTCAACCTCCGGAAAATTACACAATAAATGTTTCTGCAGAAACTCAATCTTCAGAAGAGTTCAACACTTCTATGAAACTTGAAGTAATAAAAGCGGTAGAGATTTATAATGTCTACAACAGCCCTTCAGAAATTGAACCCGGAACCAATATAACCATCAAGAATGCATCTTTAAGCGTATCTCATCCTTATGATATTTTAGGAAATGCTTCCTCGTCTTTTATAAAAGATTCAAACACACATTATTGGGGCAGCAATACATCCATTAATGCTTTAGCAAATACAAACACAACAGCAGAATGGAATAATATACAGATACCTAAAGATGCAGAAATAGGAAACTATGAAAGCAGAGTTTGTTTTGAATACGGTAATAATGGTCTTAGTTGTGGCAACACCTCTTTTAGAATATCAACTGTAAACATGACTGCTATTGCAACACCGTCGCAAATTGACGACACTACAAATTCAACAATAAATATAACATTAAATAGTTCGTGGACCCAAATTCAAAATATAAATGTAAGCATATCTAGAGTATATAATTCAACAAGTGATATTGTAACACAACTTTGGAATATAACTCCTGTTTCACAAAAATTGAATCTTGACGCTTTATCTGTAAACTATACATCTTTCTTGGTAAATTCTACAATGGCTACAGCAGGGAATTATAAATTTGAGCTAAATTTGACATATACTGATCCTAATGGGAACCCTATAAACAAATATCTGAATACCACCATCGGTTTTGGCTTGGCAGATGTTAACGCATTCTCAACTATCACAACAGCGTATCAGGCAGATATAAAACCAGTAAATATAACAATCGAAAATACAGGATCAACTACATTGCTCAATACAAATGTATCTGTATGGATAGACAACGGGACAAAGTATTATTGGATTACCCCGAAAGAGATCAATATAAGTTCAATAGCTCCTAGAGAACATAATACAACAGAAGCATTGATCTTAATTCCTTATTGGGCAACAGAAGGGTTCTATAACTTAACAATAAATGTTACTTACATAGATGAGTTAAGTCAGGTACAAAATAAGCTGTTTAGAGAAGAATTCGAGATTAAAGAAGGAACTATTGCAAAGATAATAACAGATAAAGGATACAATGTTTTCAAAG